>JAHJDS010000010.1 GCA_018812395.1 Pseudomonadota bacterium | reverse complement strand
TGTCCGGCCTGATGGCTGGCCCCCTTTCAGGATAGACGAACCGATCCGCCGGCCCCAGCTGAGTCTCCTTCGGGGACATATGTTGATTCGACTGTAGTCTCGAACCTGGGCCACTATGTTGACTTGTCGAAAGCTGGACGGAGTCAAGGGAGGATGACCATGTCGCCACCGGCCGGTCACAGCTCCAATCGTCAATCTCAGGAGTCCAGGCTAAATAGGCCCCCTTTCAAAAGCGCCATATTTGGTTTCCATGCTTGAGCGGCCTATCTCATTACAGACATTACGTCGTTTTTCACTGGAAAACCAGCAAGATGAACCACCACCTGACAGCCGCCCGATGCTGAAAAGTAGTATGCGTTAACTCGTAGAGTGGTCTCACAAGTCCTGGGGGGGTTGGCTAATAATTTTAGGTTGACACGACTGCGGAGGCCGAGTATTTTAAATAGAGACCAGTTATTTTACATAGTGAAAAGCTGTGATCCTGTCGTTTGTCCATAGTGCAGGACTTAGGGCACCGGGGTAAAGCCATGGCAAAGCCTCGCCAGCGGGACAGGGGGCGGAAAATGCTTGCCACGATCGTGGCCGTAAAAGGGACCTGTAACGCAGGACACGAAAGTGGCGACCGCTTTACCTTGAGTTGCCGATACCCAGGCGAACTATGTGGCTACTTTTTCCATGATATATTTCCGAATCTTTCCGTGATCCAGCACGGAGGGGCCTATCCGTGGTGGACCGAGGGACAGAACAAGTTTGAGTATCACTGCCCGGACCGCCACAACCAAGTGACCCTGTTGGTGGAAGTGTTGGCTGAATGAGTCCGGGGAGCGATCACATTTTTAACCGTCCTTGCCCCAGAAAAGGCCGGATGATGTGAAGGCGTTCAATTACCACGCGCCAAAAAGCACCAGCCAAGCTTTGGAGTTGCTAAGGACCTGTGGGTCAAACACCAAGATTCTGGCAGGCGGCACTGATCTGCTGGTGCAAATGAAACAGCGAGTGCTGACGCCGACGGATGTTGTAGATCTCAAGCGAATTCCGGACTTACGAGGTATGGAGGTCGACTCGGAGGGTGAGGTCGAAATCGGTTCGTTGACTACGGTGGCTGATTTGGCCGCTTCCCCAATGATCTCCAAAAAATTTTCGGTGCTCTCCCAAGCCGCCGCCACTATAGGTTCGTTGCAGACAAGAAACAAGGCCACGGTGGGAGGCAACATCTCCCGGGCCGCTCCGTCCGCAGACTTGGTGCCCGCCCTCTTGGTCCTGGAAGCCCGGGCGATACTCCTGGGCCCCGGCGGCCAGCGGGAGGTGCCGCTTTCGGAGTTCTTTCTGGGACCCGGGCTAACGGTCATGGGTCCCCAGGAGATTCTAACCCGCATAATGGTTCCCCCCGCACCCGTAGCATCTTCTTCACTTTATTTAAAACAGGGGCGGCGTAAAAGTGTGGACCTGGCCATCGTGGGTGTGGCGGTGTTGGTCGCCTGGGCTGAGGAACACAACCTATGCCGGGAGGCTCGCATCGCCCTCGCCTCGGTGGCGCCTCAACCAATGCGGGCTCACCAGGCGGAATCATGGCTGGCGGGCCAGATGATGAGCCCTGAGCTAATCAATCAGTGCGCCGATGCGGCGGCCGCAGAAGCCAGGCCCATCAGCGATTCATATGGCGACGAATGGTATAAGCGCCACCTGGTGAGAGCCTTGGTAACAAGATGCCTTCGCCGACTGAGTGACCAAGAGGAATAGGCCGTTGGAACTGTCGATCAAACTCAGCGTTAACGGCTACAGCTATCAACTGGCGGTTCCGACCAATCTGTCCCTTCTGGATCTCCTGCGGCAGCGCCTGGGCCTTACCGGCACCAAAAAGGGCTGCGACACCGGCGACTGTGGCTCGTGCACCGTAATCATGGATGGCCGGGCGGTCAATGCTTGTCTTTGCCTGGCCGTAGAGGCTGACGGCAGCAACATTGAAACCATAGAGGGGCTGCAAACAGAGGCTGGACTGCATCCACTACAGGAGGCCTTTGTGGAGCACGGGGCTATTCAATGTGGTTTTTGCACTCCGGGCATGATCATGGCGGCCAAGGCGATACTTGACCAGAGCCCCAATGCCTCGGCAGAGCGGATCAAGGAGGCCATTGCCGGCAACCTCTGTCGCTGCACCGGCTACCAAAAGATAATCCAGGCCGTGGCTAGCGTTGTTCGTCGGGATGGGGAAGACGAGTGAAGGCGCCGGTGGCAAATCCCAACATCGGAATCGGGCACCCCCGAGCTGAAGCCCGCAGTCTGGCCA
>JAHJDS010000110.1 GCA_018812395.1 Pseudomonadota bacterium | reverse complement strand
CCTCATAGAAATCTACAGAAAGCATTTCTTGTAAAGCGTTCGTCTGACCCCGGGCGGTCTGTCTCGACGGGTCTCCCCCTGTAGGAGACAACAGCGCCCGCGTTATCCGCCGCAGGCCCTGGCCACCAGTTCGGCCAGGTCCACGACCTCGATCCGGTCTTCCAGCCCCTCGGTCTTGACCGCGTCGGTGAGCATGACCAGGCACCAGGGACAGGCCGTGATCAGCAGTTCAGCCCCGGTCTCGGCCGCCTGACCGGCGCGGAGCCGGGCCATGGAGGTCTCGCCCGCCGGCTCGACCCACATCCGACCGCCGCCGCCGCCGCAGCAGAACGACCGCTCGCGGCTGAGTTCCATCTCCACCAGCCTCAGTCCCGGGACGGCCCGCAACACCCGGCGCGGCTCGTCGAAGATCCCCAGCCGGCGGCCCAGATAACAGGGGTCGTGATAGACGGCCAGGCGATTGACCGGCCGGTCGGGTGTGATCCGGCCGTGGCGGATCAGCTCGTCCAGCAGTTGGGTGTAGTGCCTGATGGGCGGCAACCGGGCCTCGGGGGCCAGCTTGGCCGCCAGGGGCGGGTAGTCCACGGCCAGGGTGTAGGCGCAGTGGGGCGAGGAGGTGACGATGCCCCCTGGTTTGAGGTCGGCGAACATCTAGGAATTGTCCTCGAGGAGCATCTCGAACAGCCCGGCCTCGCCCAGGCGACGGGCCACGTCGCCGCAGCATGGCTCGTCCGGTCCGAGTACGCCAAAGTCAAGGCCGGCCCGGGCCAGCAAATAGGCCACGGCCCGGGGGATGGCCTGGGCCCGGAGGTCCACGGCGCTGGTGCAGCCGACAAAGTAGAGCAGTTGGCCGCCCTGATCGGGATCGTACTCGGGCACCTCCCGGTCTTGGGCCCAGTCGAGGCGTTTGGCCTGCGGTTGCTGCCAGGGGTTTTGGTACTTGGCGAGGGACTCCAGGGCCTCGGCCACGTCCGGCGGGACGTTGGTTCCGTCCTCGATGATCGACGACCGGACCTGACCGACCAGGGACAGCGGCGTCAGCCGGGCCGGACACTCCTGCTCGCAGGCGGCGCAGGTCGAGCACAGGAACATCGATTCCGGATCGAAGGTCACCGTCTCGGCCAGGTAGCGCCGGTTGCGCTCCCGGAAGAATTTTAGCCGATTGAGCGGCGTGTACTTGCGGCGGACGTATTCCCCGCTCCGGCGCAGGAAATCCCGCGGCGACCACGGCTCGCCGGCCGCGAACGAGGGGCAGACCGTCTCGCAACGGTTGCACCGGGTGCAGGCCTCGAGCCGCACCAGGTCGCGCCGGGAGAACTCGCCGGGCGCCTCTTCCAGCTCGTCGGCGGTCAGCGCCTCTTCCGGCGCCGAAGCGAGGCCCACGGCCAGGGGCGTGGTCAGGGCGTGCAGCAGCTTTGACCAGGGCAGCCAGGCGATCAGGACCAGGGCGCAGGCGGCGTGGAACCACCAGGCCAGGCCCATCAGCCAGGCCGGCGGCGGCTTCGCAAACAGACCGGCCACGCCCCAGCCGACGAACGACCAGGCGGCCCACGGCGGTCCGGCCTCGGCCAGGCGCAGCCCCTCGGCCAAAAAACCGGTCAGGGCGATGAGCAGGAGCAGTCCCAGGACCAGGCCGTGGGCCGGGCCCGGCTCCATCCGGCCCCTCTTAAACAAGTAACGCCGGAGCAACAGTAACAGCAGCCCCACGACGAAGATCAGCCCGAACAGGTCCAGGACCAGGGAATAGACCAGGTAGGGCCGGCCGACCAGGAACGGCCACAGCCAGTCGTGGACCATCAGCAGCAACGTGCCCAGGAACAGCACCCCGAAGCCGCTGACCACGGCGGTGTGGGCCAGACCGCCCCAGAAGTCCCGCGACCAGATTTTGCGGCCGAGCAGACCGTAGAGGAGGATATCCTTGACGGCCCGGCCCGGCGGGACGCGACCGAAGCCGCCCCGGCCTTGCCACCAGGGGGCGAGGCGCACGAAGAGCCCGACGCCGAAGCTGACCACGGCCAGGGCCGCCAGGACGTAGAACAACCACTTGGGGCCGGCGTGAACGAACAGGGACCGCGTGGCGCCTGTCACGATTCTCGTCCCTCGACCTCGATCATCTCGGACACTCGGGCCACGTCGGCCGGCGTGTCGACCTCGGGCGAATCGTGCTCGGTGATCACGCAGCGGATGGGGTAGCCGTGCTCCAAGGCCCGCAGTTGCTCCAGCTTTTCGATCTGCTCCAGCCGGCCCGGGGGCAGGGCGGTGAACTTGTCCAGGAAGCTCTTTCGGAAGGCGTAGATGCCGAGGTGTTTGTGGAATTGGTCGGGCGTCTCGTCGCGGCCGAAGGGGATGGGGCCGCGCGAGAAATAGAGGGCGTTGCCAAAGAGGTCCAGGACGGTCTTGACGTTGTTGGGGTTTTGGACCGCTCCGGGGTCGGTGATGGGGTAGACCAGGGTGCTCATCACCAGGTCGGGTTCATTTTTCAGAGGCTCGACCACCTGGTCCAGGCACCGTGGATTGAACAAGGGCTGGTCGCCCTGCAGATTGATCACCAGGTCGTCGGGGTTCAGGCCCATGTCCTGGACGGCCGCGGCGACGCGGTCCGAGCCGGTGGCAAAGCGGCCCGTGGTCAACACCGCCCGGCCGCCGAACCCGATGACCGCGTCTAGGATCCGGTCGTCGTCCGTGGCCACGACCACTCTCCCTACGTCCCGGGCCTGCGCGGCCCGCCGGCAGACCCATTCGATCATGGTCCGACCGGCCAGTTGACACAGCGGTTTACCGGGGAATCGGGTCGAGCCGTACCGGGCCGGGATGACGACGGTGATGCCCATGACGCCTATTCGACCTCGGCCGCGGCCTCATGGGCGGCCTCGACCATCTGGGTCAGACGTTTTTTCGGCATCTTGAGACCGATCGGCCAGCTCAGGCACCGTCCCAGCCAGTGGGCGGTTTGGGGCAGATCGTCGGGCCGGTATTTAAGCCGTTCCCGACCTCGTTTGTAGGGCCAGCCCGAGGCGATGGGCGTCGCCCCGGCGTGCAGGTGCTCCCAGCAGGGAAAGGCGTGCCAGGTGTTGGCCTGCCAGTGGACCGCCCCGGCGCCCCGCTTGGCCAGGGCCTGATTCATGGCCGCCGCCCGGCCCGCGTCGGGCATGAACCACGACAAGAAGGTGGCGGTGTCGCCGGCCGTGTCCGGGACTCTCCGAAAGCGCAGGCCTTTTATACCGGCCAGGCCTTCCTTGAGGGCGGCCTTGTTCTGTCGCTGGATGCGGAGCATGCGCGGCAGTTTCTTCAGTTGGGCCAGGCCCAGGGCCCCCTGGAGTTCCATCATCCGGAAGTTGAACCCGAAGAATCGTCGGCCCTCGTTGCCGCGCCCGACCGGGGCGTGATCGTGGCCGTGGTCGTGGTATTCCGAGGCCGTGACGTGGAGGTCTTGGTCGTTGGTGATGACCAGGCCGCCTTCGCCGGTGGTCACGGTTTTGACCGAGTCAAAGGAAAACGTGCCGCAGGTCCCGAAGGTGCCCAGGCCCTTGCCCTTGAAGGTGCCTCCGGCGGCCTGGGCCGTGTCCTCGATCAGGGGGACGCCGCTCTGCCGGCACAGGCGGGCGATCTTGTCGATCCGGGCCGGGGCGCCGAGCATGTGGACGCAGATCACGGCCCTGGTGCGGGGGCCGATTTTCTGCTCGATGAGCTTGGGGTCCAGGTTCAGGGTGTCGTCGATCTCGGCGAACACGGGCGTGGCCCCGGCGTCCAAAACGGCCTCCCAGGAGGCGACAAAGGTGAAGCCGGGCACGACCACCTCGTCGCCCGGACCGACGCCCAAACCGGCCAGGGCCACCTTGAGCGCGGCCGAGCCGGAGCTGACGGCCAGGCCGTACTTGGCGCCGTGATGGGCGGCGAATTTTTGTTCGAACTGCCTGACCTTGTAGACGCCCCGGCGTTCCTTCTGGAATTCGTAGCGGAAGAGCACGCCCCGGGACAACACGTCGAGAATTTGCTTCTCCTCTTCCCGGCCCAACAGCTCGAATCCGGGCATGCCTGACTCCTTACTCGTAGATGTTCTGGTAGATGGCCAAGAGGTCCGTCTGGGTGACGGTCCGGGGATTGTTGGCGATGGGTCGGGCCACGCCCATGGCCTTGGCCGCCATTTCCGGCAGGGCCTCCCGGGGCACGTTCAGGGCGCTGAGCGTGCCCGGCACGCCGAGGTCGGTCACCAGTTGGGCCACGGCCTCGACGGTGTCCCGGGCCTGGACCTCGTCGCTGCCCGGCCGGAGAGGCAGGTTCATCATTCGGGCCAGGCGCACCAGGCGCGGGGCGCAGGCCGGCAGGTTGAAGGCCAGGACATGGGGCAGGAGGAACGAGTTGGCCTTGCCGTGGGGTACGTCGAACATGGCCCCCAAGGGGTAGGCCATGGCGTGGACCGCGCCCACGCCGGCCCCGGCCAGGGCCAGTCCGGCCAGGAGGCTCCCCAGGAGCATGTCCTTCCGGGCCGCGGCGTGTCCCGGTTCGGCCACCGCCCGGCGCAGGTTGGCCGAGATGAGGGCCACGGCCTTTTCGGCGTACAGGTCGGTCAGCGGGTTCGCCGCCCGCCCCAGGTAGGCCTCCAGGGCGTGGGTCAGGGCGTCCAGGCCGGTGAAGGCCGTGACGTCGGCCGGCAGGCCGTGGGTCAACAGCGGATCGAGCAGGGCCGTGTCCGGGTACAAATAGCGGGAGTTGATGCCGCCCTTGCTCCTGGTGTCCCGATCGGTGAACACGGCGGTGAAGGTCACCTCGGCCCCGGTGCCGGCCGTGGTCGGGATCATGATCGTGGGCAGGCCGGGCCCGGGGACCAGGTCCAGCCCCTGATAGTCGGCGACCCGGCCGCCGTTGGTCACCAGGACCGCCGCCGCCTTGGCCGTGTCCAGGGCCGAGCCGCCGCCCAGGCCGACCACCAGGTCGCAGTCGCTTTGTCGGCCGAGGGCGGCCGCCGCCTCGGCCATGGCCGGGGCCGGCTCGGGGCCGACGCCGTCGTAAACCGCCGCCGCCAGGCCCATCCGGTCCAGTTCCTGACGGACCTTGTCCGT
>JAHJDS010000109.1 GCA_018812395.1 Pseudomonadota bacterium | reverse complement strand
GCCGCCGCCCTCACCCCCGCCGGGCCGTCCTGACCGGATACCAACTGGCGGCCAGGCCCAATCCGAGGTTCGTGGCCGTCGTCCGCTCGCTGTTCAAGACCACGGACCGGCTGGTGCTCATTTCGGCCAACGGCCGACGCAGCCTGGCCGCGGCCAAGGCCCTGGTCAAGGTCGGTTTCAGACGGGTCCACCACGTCCCCAGCGGTCTGTTCGGACCGGCGGACGATCCCGGACTGGACGAGGACACCCGCCGTCTGGTCGCCAAGTATTCCCCGGCCATGGTCCGCCGCGGTCGGGTGGCCGGCTGGCTGCACTGGGGCCTGCCGATCACCTACGAGATGGATCCCAAGTACGTCTACCCGCCGGACTTGAAACGCATCAAGTAGCCCGGACCGCTATCGTTTTTTTCTCACCTACTTGTTTGGCGATTTTAAAGGACCGGTCTGAAAAACCCGGGGGACGGGTTTCGGGGCGGCAATCGAATCACCCTACAGCCGGGGCGGCGGGCCGTCCCGGCGCACCCGCCAGAAGTGGTAGAGCATGAGCGTCAAGGCCAGGCCGGGCAGGGCCAGACAGTGCAGCACGTAGAACCGGAGCAGGCCCAGCTCCCGTCCGGCGCCGGAAGGCAGGAAGAAGGATCTTATCTCGGCGCCGAGGAACGGAATCTGCTCGGCCAACCGGACGACGACCTCGGCCGCCCAGGTGGTGTGGACGTCGGCCCGGAGCAGATACCCGGTAAAATCCAGGGCCACGGTCAGGACGAGCAGGGCCACGCCCACCAGCCAGTTGAACGTCCGCGGCGGGGCATAGGCCCGCTGCAGCACCACCCGGACGACGTGGCCGATCAAGACCACGACCATGAGCTGCCCGGCCCAGAAGTGCAACCTCCGGAGCCACCAGCCGAAGGGGACGGCCGTTTTGAGGTCCACCAGGCTCTGGTAGGCGCCCTCGGCCGTGGGCCGGTAGAAGAACATCAGCAGCACGCCGCTCAGGCCCAGGATCAAAAACAGGAAAAAGGCCGAGCCGCCCAGGCAGAAGGTGGCGCTCACCCTGGTCCGCCACGCGGGCAGGAAGCGGGGATGAATGTGTTCCAGAAATGAGGCGGCCGAGCGTCCCTTGGCCGTCACCGCGTCGCCTCTCCCGGAAGGGGTTTGGCCGGGTCCAGCCGCAGCCGGCCGTCCTTTTGCGGAAAGACCCGCAGTCGGGTCAGGCCCCGGGTGGCCGGCCCCCGGCGCCGGGCCCCGTCCGGGGCGAACAGGCTGCCGTGACAGGGACAGACGAACAGATTCTGGCCGGCCTGCCATCGGGGCCGGCACCCGAGGTGGGGACAGACCAGCTTCAGGCCGATCAGTTGGGCCCCGTCCCTGACCAGGGCCAGGCCGCCCTTGACCACCACCCGGCCCCCGGGCTTGAACTCGGACGGTTTGAAGAAGGCCGGCCGGGGCTTGGTGGTCGGGGGCCGATGTCCCAGGAGACGGCGGGTGATGGTCAGCAGGCCGACCGCCACGGCGACCAGGCTCAGCATGAAACCCCGCCGCAACCAGTTATTCTCCGCTGACTCGCCGGGCCATTGTTTCTTGTTGTCGCGGCCCCGGGCCATGGTTTAACCACCCTTGTAGAGATCGACGTTGATGCCGTACTTGTTGATCTTGTAATTGATGATCCGGTTCGACGTGGACAGCAACCCCGCCGCCCGGGACCGGACTCCCCGGGCCTGTTTCAGGGCCTCGATGATCAGCTCCCGCTCGAAGTTCTCGATCGCCGTGGCCAGGGACACGGTGGTGGCCGTGTCGGACGACTCCCCGGTCTGGAGCGAAGGAGGCAGGTGGAAGCCCTTGATGACGTCCTCGTCGCAGACCAGGACCGCCCGCTCGATCACGTTCTGCAGTTCCCGGACGTTGCCCGGCCAGTGGTACTGCATCAGCAGATCGATGGCCGGGGTCGAGATGCGGCGAATCTGTTTGCCGTTCTCCTGGTTGTACTTTTCCAGAAAATGCTCGGCCAGGAGCAGGACGTCGCTCCGCCGCTCCCGGAGGGGCGGGAGGTAGATCGGAAAGACGTTCAGCCGGTAATAGAGGTCTTCCCGGAACTTCCCCTGGGCCAGCAGCTCCTCGAGGTCCTGGTGGGTGGCGGCGATGATGCGGACGTTGGAGCTGATGGTGTCCAGACCGCCGACGCGGGTGAACTCCCGCTCCTGAATGACCCGCAGCAGCTTGGTTTGAAGCGCGGGCGACAAATCGCCGATTTCGTCGAGGAAAATGCTCCCCCCCTCGGCCTGCTCGAAGCGTCCCTTCTTGCGGTGGCTGGCCCCGGTGAAGGCCCCTTTCTCGTGCCCGAACAGCTCGCTCTCCAAGAGGCCCTCGGGCAGGGCGGCGCAGTTGACCTTGACCAGGGGGCACTCGGCCCGGTCCGAGTTGTAGTGGATGGCGTTGGCCACCAGCTCCTTGCCGGTGCCCGACTCGCCGCGGATCAGGACGGTGGCCTTGGAGCCGGCCACCCGGTGGACCATCTCGAAGACCTCCTGCATCCGCGAGGAGTTGCCGATGATGTTGGCCACCCGGTAGCGCTCGGCCAGCTTTCGTCGCAGATGGAGGATGTTGGACAGAAACTCCTCGCGCTCCATCTGGATGCCCTGGATGTTCTTGACCGTCTGGGCGATCAGCCCGGCGATGATCGTCAGCAGGTGCCGATCCTCGTCCAGCTCGGCCTCGTCGGCCCAGGCCCGGTCCACGCTCAGGGCGCCCAGGACCTCGGCCCCGGCCGAGATGGGCACGCAGATGAACGACACCTTGGATTTGGACAAATCCCCCCGGCTGCGGGTTCGATGGAGAAACTCCTCCTCCTCGCCCACGTCGCGGATGACGGCCGGCTCGCCCGTGGCCACCACCCGGCCGGTGATCCCTTCGCCCAGACGGTAGCGGCCGCGGCGTTTGGCCTCGTCGGTCAGGTCGCGCGCCGCCCGGATGGACAACTCGCCCGTCCGGGGGTTGAGAATGGTCACCGTGGGATGGTTCCAGGCCAGACGGGAGGACAGGATCTCCAGGACCCGACCCAGACACTCCTCCAGGTCCAGGGACGAGGACAGGGCCCGGGTGATCTCGTACAGGACGGCCACTTGGCCGTCCTGGTCCGCCGAGGGATCCGTGTCTTGCTGAAAAGGGTTCATGTCCTTCGCCGCACTGCCTAACGCCGGGCGCCGGGGAGACGTTCTCCTCTAAGGGTTCTAGTTACCTCATCTCGAAGCCGGTGGCAAGTCGGGTCAGGCAAATGACTTGCCACGACGGATGATCCGGGCTATGGTTCGGTTCGGCCCCGGGATGGTGATCGACCATGAAAGACAAACTGCCGTTGTTGACGCCCGATATGGCCCTGGCCAGGGTCAAGGACAGGGCCGCCCCGTGGGGGAGCGGCTACTACGCCATGTACTCCTCGGTCTGGGGCGGAATCGTCACGGAGCCGTGGTTGATGATGGTCCCGGCGGACGACCACGTCGTCCACCGCGGCGACGGGGTGTTCGAGTCGGCCAAGTGCGTGGACGGCGTGGTCTACCGGTTCGAGGCGCACCTGGACCGGCTCAAGCATTCGGCCGGGTCGATCTGGCTCGAGCTGCCCCTGGGCCGGGAGGGACTGCGCCAGATAGTGGCGGCGGTGATTCGGGCCGGCGGCCGGCGGACGTGCAGTCTCCGGATCATCGTCTCCCGGGGGCCGGGGGGGTTTACGGCCAACCCCTTCGAGTGCGCCGGGCCCGAGGTGTACGTCATCGCCTACCGCCTCAAGACCCCGTCGCCCGAAAGCTACACCCGCGGGATCAAGGTCGCCACCACCCGGGTGCCGATCAAGCCGGGGGCCTTCGCCAACATCAAGTCGTGCAACTACCTGCCCAACGTTCTGGTCTTGCGTGAAGCCCTGCTCAAGGGCGCGGACTACGGGCTGACCCTGGACGAGGAGGGGATGCTGGCCGAGGGGGCCATGGAAAGCCTGGCCCTGGTCACCGATCAGGGGAAGCTCTTGCTGCCGCCCGCGGACCGGGTCCTGCCCGGGATCACCTCGGCCCGGGTCAAGGAGTTGGCCCCGGCCCTGGTGGGCGAGGTCTTGACCGGGATCGCCATCGCCAAATTCGGCCCCGATGACGTGACCCGGGCCCGGGAGGTGTTGCTCCTGGGGACCAGCATCGACGTCCTGCCGGTGACCCGGTTCGACGGCCGACCGGTGGCCGATGGTCGGCCGGGACCGGCGGCTCGGGCCTTGCTGGATCTGGTGCGCCAAGATATCCGCCAGGGTCCGGTCCTGGTGCCGCCCGAAGATTAGCCGACCATGATATTATCATAAGCCGCGCGAAATCAACGCCTTGAACCAGGGCGAGACCCCGTTGGGGTGGCTTTTTTGAAGTTGACATTCCGCGATGGGCTGTGGGAATATTCGCCAAGCAGTTCGACTGCTTCGCCGTTCACCAAGGACGGTGCGGGAATTTCACATTATTTGTTGCCGGCCGGAATCGCCGGTGTGGACCGGGATGCTCGAGCACGGCCGCAACCGCTGGCGCTTTGGGGTGTCCTAACTTGGGTATGGAGGAGAGTGAATGAGAAAGTTGTTAGTCGTGTTGTTGGCGGTTGCCCTTGGCCTGATGTTCTCCGTCGCGGTGGCGGCGGCCGACACCGGTCAGGACCAGGTGGCCAAGCGGGTCTGCAAGAAGTTCAAAGTCTGCAAGCCCTTCAAGGTCTGCAAGCCCTTCTGCAGGCCGTACAGACAGTGCCGGGTCGTTCGTCGGTGCCGGATGGAGTGCCGGCCTTACCGGGTGTGCAAGGTCACCCGGCGCTGCGTCGTCCGTAAGAGGTGCGTCCGTCGCAGGTACTGCCGGATGATTGGCGGCAAGACCGTTTGCCGATACCGCACCGTGTGCCGGCCCCACCGGGTGTGCCGGAACGTTCGGCAGTGCATCGTCAAGAAGCGGTGCCGCCGGATCTGCAAGCCGTTCCGCCAGTGCCGCGTGGTCCGCAAATGCGTCCGCCGGTGCAAAGTGGTCCAGCGCTGCCGCGTCGTCGTCCGGTGCCGCAACGTCCGCTAGCCTGATCTGATTGATCGCCGGCCAGGCCCCGTCCCCATCGTCTTTGGGGCTGGGGCCTTTTTGTTCGGGGCCGGGCCATGGTCTTGGCAAGTCCGCCGGGATGTGATATTCTCGCGGTCAGGAATTCAGGGGGACGAAGACGGTGGGGTTCTATTTTAACTTCTGCTTTATCAGCTTCAAAGGCCTCGCCGTCGGCTAGCCTCAAATTGGTCAGGGTTTCACCCTGGCCTTTTTTTTGCCGACCCGTTGTCAAGACCAAAGCCCCAGGAAAAGGAGGTTCACCAATGAGCGGTTGGCTTCACGCGGGGGAAGTATTGAGGATGAACGCCGACCTTTACCCGGACAAGGAAGGCGCGGCCGATCTGAGGCGTTCGATGACCTTCAAACAGTGGAACCAGCGGACCAACCGTCTGGCCAACGGCCTTCTAAAAATGGGCCTCAAAAAGGGCGACCGGTTCGCCGTCATCGCCTACAACTGTGTCGAGTGGATGGAGATCTACGCCGCCGCGGCCAAGACCGGACTGGTCGCCGTGCCGATCATGTTCCGCCTGGCCCCGCCCGAGTACGAATACATCATCAAGAATTCCGGGTGCAAGGCCTTCATCGTGGCCGAAGAGTTCGTGGACGGGGCCGACTCGATCCGCGACAGATGCAAGCGGGTCAAGCACTGGATCTACATGGGTTCGGGCCGCACCCCGCGGGGCTACGTCGGGTACGAGGCCCTGGTACGGAAATCCCCCCAGGCCGAGCCGAACGTCCGGGTGACCCACGACGACGTCTGGACGGTCATGTACACCTCGGGGACCACCGGGCGTCCCAAGGGAGTGGTCCGCAGCCACGAGTCGTATATCGCCCAGTACCTGCTCAACATCGCCGCCTTGGAGTACCGGCGGGACGACCGGTGTCTGCTGGTGATGCCCATGTGCCACGTCAACTCGATCTTTTACAGCTTCGTGTTCACCTACGTGGCCGCCACCTGCGTGGTCTACGACCAGATCTCGTTCGATCCCGAGCACATGCTCCGGACGCTGAGCCAAAAGAAGATCACCTTCACCTCCCTGGTGCCGACCCACTACATCATGATGCTGGCCCTGCCCGCCAAGGTGCGTCAGAAATACGACACCAGTTGTGTCCGGCAGTTGATGTGCTCCTCGGCCCCGGCCCGCAAGGACACCAAGGAGGGCATCCTGAAGGTGCTGTTCCCCAAGTCGAGATTGTACGAGGCCTACGGCTCGACCGAGGCCGGCCTGGTGACCCTGCTCTATCCGGACGAGCAGTTCGACAAGCTGGGGTCCATCGGCCGGGAGATCCCGGGCACGGACAAGATCAAGCTGCTCGATGAAGAGGGCAACGAGGTCCGGGACGGCGAGGTGGGCGAGCTCTACTCGCGCACCCCGGAGACCTTCACCGAGTACTGGAAGATGCCCGAGGAGACCAAGGCCGCCTTTGTGGGCGAGTGGTTCAGCGCCGGGGACATGGCCCGCCGGGACCCCGACGGTTATTACTACCTGGTCGACCGCAAGAAGAACATGATCATCACCGGCGGCGAGAACGTCTATCCGTCCGAGGTGGAGAACGTGGTCGGGGCACACCAGGCGGTCAGGGACGTGGCCGTGATCGGCATCCCGGACCCCAAGTGGGGCGAGATGGTGACGGCGGTGGTCATCTTGAACCAGGGCTATCTGCCGTCGCCCGAGTTGGGCAAGGAGCTGATGGACTACTGCCGGGGCAAGATCGCCGGCTTCAAGCGGCCCAAGCGGCTGGACTTCATCCGTGACGAGGAGATGCCCCGCACCGGCACGGGCAAGATCCTGCACCGCAAGCTGCGCGAAATTTACGGCCATTGGGCGGGAAAATAGTCGTTCACTGACAGACACCGCCTGGCCGGCGGCCGTCCTTTGCCCATCGAGCGGCCCCCTTGTTAAAAAATAGGGGCCGCTTTTTTTTGTCCGTGCCCCAGGTCGACGGTCGGCGCGCCTCGGCCCGCGTCCAATGCCCCGCGGAGTCGAAACGGCGGGTGGCCCAGACAGCTTGCCTGTCTGGGTGCCGCAGGCACAAGAGGCCTTTCCCGAACGTTTGTATGTCCCCAAGGTTGATTATTAAGAGACTTTACTCGATGTTCCGTTCCGCCGGCGGCGGAACGGTGATGGGTTGAGACCGTTGGAGCCGCTAGGTGGACCGGCGGCCGAGAGCGACTGCTAACCGCTTTTCATCACGACCTTTAGCCGCTTCGCGGAATTACGGTCGCGCGGCCACAAAGACCTGTTTGAGATCCGTGGTCACGCCGGGGCTGATCAGCCGGGCGTAGGCCTCGATGTCGCTGAGGTGCGCCTCGACAGTGGCCGGCTCGATCCCGGCCGGGGCGTAGACCGTGAACACCGCCCGGGTCGTCAAGGGGCCGATGGCCGTCCGTTTGTCGGGGCCGTAGATGATCGACGAGGTGACGCCCGCCTGGTCGGCGATGTACATGTCGCCGGCCTTCAGGATCTGGTCCTGGCCATTTAGCTTGACGTAGGTCTCGTCGCCAATGGCCACCTTGACGCTCAACGGCAACTGGACCAGGCTTAAATCGTGTCCGGCGGTCAGCAGCCGGTTCTTGAGTTCAGCGGCGAACATGGCCTCGACCAGGGCCGCCACCTTGGGGATCGAGCGCCCCTTGAGGGCGATTGATTCCACCTGGCTCATGACGTGATAGGTCTTCTTGAATTTCTTGTAATAGGCCTGGAAAGCGGCCACCACCGGGTCGGCCTTGATCGTTGCCCGGTCGGGCCACCGGGCCCGGAGTTCGGCCTCGACCCCGGCCTTGACCTCATCCAGGGCCGGGCTGGACTCTGGATTGGCCACGCCTTCCAGGGCCAGGACGCCCACCGCCGCGCCGGGAAAGGCCCGGGCCCATGATTCGCTCGGGTTGAACATAACGTCCCCCCTTCATGGTGATTCCTTAAACAGAAGCCGCCTCGAGACCACGATACCCCGAAAGGGGCTGGGGCCTCAAGGCCGGGGAGTTGTTTTACGGGCGGCTTGACCGGGGCCGGCGTTCGTGATAAAAAGGACAATCTCGGACCATCAGTTGACCCCTGGGAGGATAGGCCATGTTTACCAAGGTTTTCATCCCGTATCGCGGCTATTGGAGTTCCCCCTTCAGCCGCTGGCAGATGAGCTTCCAAAACGCCAACGCCATCGAACTGGGCGCGGCCACCACCCGCAAGGCCTTGGCCGAACGAAACATCGACCCGAAAAACTTTGACGGCTGCTACCTGGGCATGACCGTCGGCCAGCCGTCGTGGTTCTACGGCTGCCCCTGGTACAGCGCCCTGATCGGCAACGATCGTATCTCGGGGCCGGTCTTCTCCCAGGCCTGCGCCACCTCGGCCACGACCACCGGTTACGCCGGGGCGGCCGTGGACAGCGGCCTGTACCAGTGCATCCTGGCCGCGACCACGGACCGCTGCTCGAACGGTCCCCACACCGTCTGGCCCAACCCCGTGGGACCCGGCGGCGAGGTGTTGAGCGAGAACTGGATGATGGACAACTTCAACCGCGACCCCTACGCCGGCGAGGCCATGATCCAGACCGCCGAAAACGTGGCCACGGACGCCGGGGGCGTCAGCAAGGAGGAGTCCGACGAGATGGCCCTGCGGCGCTACCAGCAGTACCTGGACGCCCTGGCCGACGATCGGGCCTTCCAGAAGCGTTACCTGGTCGGCGTCGAGGTCCCGATGGGCAAGAAGAAGACCAAGCTGGTCGAGGAGGACGAGGGCATCATGGAGACCACGGCCGAGGGCCTGGCCAGGCTGAAACCGGTCATCCCCGGCGGGTGTCTGAGCTTCGGCGCCCAGACCCACCCGGCCGACGGCAACGCCGGCCTCATCGTCTGCACCGAGGCCAAGGCGGCCGACCTCTCGGCCGACCCCGAGGTCAAGATCCAGCTGCTGTCCTACGGCTACGCCCGGGCGGCCAAGGCCCGCATGGCCGCGGCGGTCAGCCCGGCGGCCTTCATGGCCCTCGAGAAAGCCGGGATCGAGGTCAAGGACCTGGCCGCGGTCAAGACCCACAACCCGTTCACGGCCAACGACGTGGTCATGGGCCGGGTGATGAACATCCCGCCCGAAATCTTCAACAACTACGGCAGCTCGCTCATCTTCGGCCATCCCCAGGGGCCGACCGGGATGCGCTGTACGGTCGAGCTGATCGAGGAATTGGTCCTCAAGGGCGGCGGATACGGGTTATTCGCCGGGTGCGCCGCCGGCGACACCGCCGCGGCTCTGGTGGTCAAGGTCAACTAGCCCGGATTATTAGAGGGGGGGGGACGTTTGATCGGATGATTTAGGATGCCAACCCCTCTGGCGCAGGCCCGCCCCTTCTTTTTCGGGGCGGGCCTTTTTTCCCAGCCTCCAAGGATCGCCTTCCTTTTTAGATGTGAGGCGGTCTCGCCGGCGCACCCGTCTTGTGACTTTCAAGCGCCGTTCAGTTGTCCTCGCCGTCGTGGGGCGTGTCGAACCGGGTGACGTAGACCTGACCGCCCTTCCTGGCCCCCCGGATCAGCTCCAGATGCCGCAAGGCGGCCAGTTCCTTCTGGAGTTGTTCCAGACTGAGGCCGACGTGGGCCGCCAGGTCCGGGGGCAGCACGTACTTGTCCTGCTGGAGTTTATGGAGCATCTTTTGATGCACCTCGGTCAACTCGGCGCCGCCCTCGAGTTCGGCGGCGCTCTTGGCGCTGAACACGGCCCAGGGATCGCAACTCCGGGCCGGGCTCAGGGCGTCCATGTAGCAGTCCTCGCATAGGGTCCGACCGGCGTGCTCCCGCTCGTCACCGGCCTCGATTTCCGCCTGGCAGCTCTCACACTTCATCTGGTTCCTCCTTAACCCGGATTATTCATGAGACTTCTACTACGGCGTCGCTATCCCGGCTGCGAGGCTCGTTTCACCATTTTGGTGCTCAGCATACACCAGTATGCCTCCGCGCCACAATGTCTCCAACTTCGCCTCTCGCTCGGGATATCAACGCCTCGCGACGAACCCTCATGAATAATCCGGGCTAAAGAATTCCCGGACCGCGCCCAGGTCATGGGTCAACGGACTGTCCGGCAGACTCTTGATGAACAAACGGCCGTAGCCCTTCTTGATCAGTCTCACGTCCAGCACGGCCAGCAGCCCCCGATCGCTCCGCGAGCGTATCAGGCGGCCCAGGCCCTGCTTGAGCTGTAGCACCGCGGTCGGCACCTGAAATTCGAAGAACGGATCGCCGCCGTTACCTCGAAGCCGGGCGATCTTGGCCGCCACCAGGGGTTCGTCGGGCGGGTCGAAGGGCAGCCGGTCGACGATGACCGCGCTCAGGGCCGGCCCCGGCACGTCCACCCCCTGCCAGAAGCTCATCGTGGCGAACAGGATTGCCCCGGGTGTCTGTCGGAACCGGTCCAGCAGGACCGTCCGCGGCGCCTGGCCCTGGACCAGACAGGGATACTCGAGTCGGCCCTCCAGTTTCTGGTGGAAGGCGTTCATGTTCCGGAAGCTGGTGCACAACACGAAGGCCCGGCCCCGAGTGGCCGTCAGCAGTTCCATGAGGCGGTCCGCGGCGGCGTCAATGAAGGTCTCGGCGCCCGGCAACGGCAGGTCGGACGGGACATAGAGGAGCGTCTGGCGCTGATAGTCGAAGGGCGAGGGCACGATCAGCCCGTCGGCGGCCCCCGTAAGCCCCAGATCGGCCTGGGCGTAGTCCAGGCGGCCGGCCACGGACAGCGTGGCCGAGGTGAAGACCACGCTGCGGACATTGGCGTACAGGGCCTCGGCCAAATACTCGCCCACGTCCACCGGCGAGGCGTGCAGCGTCACGTGGCGGCCCTTGACCTCGACCCACCGGACCAGGTCGTCGGCCCCGTCGTCCACCACCCGCCGGACCACGTCGGCCAGGTCCGTGGCCCGGCGGACCAGGTTGTCCGTCTCCACCTCGGCTTCGCCCACGTCCTTGATCCGGCCGCTGACCACGGTCAACAGATCGGCCACCCGGGCCGCCCGTTCCAGGAATTTTTTATCCTTCAGCTCGGCCGACAGACTGCGGCTGCCCTCGATGGCCAGGAGCGGTCCCAGCCAGGCCTGGGCCGACTGTTCGAGACGCCCCAGCTCGGGGATGATCCGGCGGACCGACCTCTTGGCCCCGGCCAAATCACGGGTCAGATCGCGGGAAAAATCCTCGATCATCCTCCCCGTCAGGTTTACGCCGAAAAACCGGACCGCCGTCTGGGCCACCAGGTGGGCCTCGTCCAGGATGACCGCCCCGGCCCGGGGCAAGACCTCGCCGAATCCGGCCTGCCTGACGGCCAGGTCGGCGAACAGGAGATGGTGATTGACCACCACCACGTCCGCCCCGGCCGCCGCCCGCCTGATTTTTAGGACGAAACAGTCCTCGAAGTCGGGGCACTTGCTTCCCAGGCATGACTCGGAGCCGACCGTCAGGTCGTTCCACACCTGGGCCGTCTCGGGCACGGCCTCGAACTCGGCCAGGTCGCCGGTCTTTGTCCGCCCGGCCCAGCCCAGCAGCTCGTCGAAAACCTTGGCTTCGTCGAGTTGGCGAAAGGTCGGTTGGGTTCGCCAGCGCTTGAAGCGACGCCGGCAGAGGTAGTTGCGCCGCCCCTTCATCAGGACCAGGCGCAGGTCCTGGCCGGCCAGCCGGCTGAGCAGGGGCAGGTCGCGACGGATGATCTGTTCCTGAAGGTTTTTCGTGCCGGTGGACACCAGGCCCTTGACCCCGGCCGACAATAGCGGCACGAGATAGGCCAGGGTTTTGCCGATGCCCGTCCCGGCCTCGACGACGAGCACCCCGCCCATCTCCAGGGTCGCCAGGACGGCGTCGGCCATGGCCTGCTGTCCGGTCCGGTGCTCGTAGCCGGGCAAGACCCGGGCCAGCAGGCCTTCTGGTCCGAAAATGCGCTTCACGCCCTCATCCTAGCAGGTTGTTGAAAAAACGGTACGTCCATGTACCGCTCTGGCAGGGTGTTTTTCAACACCCGGCCCAACCCTAAGCCTCGACCCGGGCAAGTCGCCCAAAATAGCTTGACAAGAGGGGTTGACGCGTTATTTTGTCTTGGGAGACGGACCGCCCGGGTCGTCCCGTCCCCAACAATATGTCGCCAGTGGAGGTAAGCCCATGCTGGTCAAGGACTGGATGTCCACCGATCTGATCACCGTGGACCCCGACACGTCGGTGATGAAGGCCTCCCAAATCCTCAAGGAAAACGACATCCGGCGGATGCCCGTCATGGTCGAGGGCAAACTGGTCGGCCTGGTGACCGATCGGGACCTCAAGGAGGCCTCCCCCTCGAAGGCGACGACCCTGGACATGCACGAGCTGTACTACCTCCTGTCCGAACTCAAAGTCAACGACATCATGGCCAAGAGGGTCTTGACGATCAAGGAAACCGACACCATCGAGCGGGCGGCGGTCATCATGCTCGAGAACCGGGTCACCGGTCTGCCGGTGGTCGATGAGGACGTCCACCTGGCGGGCATGCTCTCCCAGGGCGATATCTTCCGGGCCCTCATTTCCATCACCGGCGTTTACCGCGGCGGCGTCCAGTTCGCCTTCATGCTCGAGGATCGCCCCGGTTCGATCAAGGACGTCGCCGACGTCATCCGGAAGCACGGCGCAAAAATGATGTCCATCCTGACCTCCTACGATAACGTCGAGGAGGGTTCCCGCAAGGTCTACATCCGGATCGCCAGCATGGAACCCGACAAGATGGGTGCCTTGCGCGACGAATTGGAGCAGAACTTCGTCGTCCTGTATACGGCCGTGGACGACCTGACCGACATCGATCACAAGTAGCCTCTCGTGTTTTGTTCGGGCCTTCCTGCGGGAAGGCCCTTTTTATTGCCCGAGGCCGGGGGTCGCCCCGGCCCGGTGGCGGGCGGCCGCCTCGGTTGTGTTATAGTTGGAGCATGGTCCGCTGCCTAAAATGGTCGCTGGTCGGCCTGGTGCTGGTGACGGCCGGGGTGTGGCTCCTGGCCGTGGTCCGGCCCGATCCCCTGACGGCGCCCTCGGCCGGATTCAGGCCGTCCATCATGGTCACCGACCGCCAGGGCCGACCGCTCCGGGAGTTGCTGTCCCCCAGTCAAAGCCGAAGCCGGTGGGTGCCGTTGGCGGCCATGTCCCCCCACCTGATTCACGCCGCCCTGGCCGCGGAGGACCGGCGGTTCTTTTATCATCCCGGCGTGGATCCGGTGGCCGTGGTCCGGGCCGTGGCGTTGAACCTGATTTCCCTTCGCATCAAATCCGGCGGCTCGACCATCACCCAGCAGTTGGCCCGGCTCGTTTCCGGCCCGCGGCGACGGGGATTGTGGGCCAAGCTGACCCAGGCCCTGATCGCCCTCCGGATCGAGGCCCATCACCCCAAGCGCGTCATCCTGGAACAGTACCTCAACCGGGTCCCCCTGGGCAATCAGCTCTACGGGGTCGAGGCCGGGTGCCGGGTGTACCTGGACAAGAAGCCTTCCCGGGTGACTCCGGCCGAGGCGGCGCTTTTGATGGCCATTCCCAAGGCCCCGACCCTGTTCAATCCCTACCGCTCCTCGACGCGGCTTATGCTCCGGCGCAACCGCATCCTTCGGGCCATGGCCCGGGCCGGCCATCTGTCCCCGGCCGCCTTCCGGCGGGCGCTGATGGAGCCCGTGCGGCTGCGGCCCCTGGGCGCCGTCTTTCGGGCGCCGCACTTCGTGCGTTACGTCCTGCGGCGGTTCGCCGGCCGGACCACTCTTCGCACCAGCCTGGATCTGACCCTCCAGCAACAGGTGGTCGAACTCGTCGGCAAGCACTTGAAACGGGTCCGGTCCCGGGGCGTGACCAACGCCGCGGTCCTGGTGGTCAACAACGCCACCGGTGAAGTCCTGGTCTGGGTCGGGTCGCGGGGCTTCTTCGACGCCCGGTACGCCGGCGAGGTGGACGGCGTCGTCGCCCTCCGGCAGCCGGGCTCGGCCCTCAAGCCGTTTCTGTACGGGCTGGCGGTCGAGGCGGGGATGAGCCCGGCCACCATTCTGCCCGACCTGCCGCTGTCGTTCGCCACGCCTTCGGGATCGTACATCCCGATCAACTACGACCGACTCTTCCGGGGACCGGTCCGCCTCCGGGTGGCCCTGGCCTCCTCGCTAAACGTCCCGGCCGTGGTCCTGGCCCACGACGTGGGCGTGGGCGAACTGCTGGGCCGGCTCAGGCGCCTCGGTTTCACCTCCCTCAAGCGCAGTCCCGACCACTACGGCCTCGGCCTGATCCTGGGCGGCGGCGAGGTGAGCCTCCTCGAGCTGACCCGGGCCTACCTGGCCCTGGCCCGGGGCGGCCGGACGCTGCCCCTCCGCTTCACCCCCGGACCGGCCCGGACCAAGGGTCGCCTCCGGGTGTTCAGTCCTTTTGTCGCCTTTTGGCTGTCCGACGTCTTGTCCGACGACCACGCCCGGGCGCCGACGTTCGGCCGGGAGGGAATCCTGTGTCTGGATTTCCCGGCGGCGGCCAAGACGGGCACGTCCAAGGGTTTCCGGGACAACTGGACGGTCGGCTTCTCGCGGCTGTACACGGTCGGCGTCTGGGTGGGCAACTTCAGCGGCGAGCCCATGAAAAAGGTCAGCGGCGTCACCGGCGCCGGGCCCTTGTGGCGGGACGTGATGGAGCTGCTTCACCAAGACCGGCTGCCGGGGCCGTTCCGGCCGCCGCCGGGGGTGGTCCAGGCCCACGTCTGTCCCCTGTCCGGCCGGCTGGCCGGACCGTCCTGCCCCCAGGCGGTAGTCGAGTTCTTCCCGGCCACCGGGGTACCCGTCGAGCCGTGCCCCCTGCACCGCCAACACGGCCGCCG
>JAHJDS010000108.1 GCA_018812395.1 Pseudomonadota bacterium | reverse complement strand
CTAAACAAGGGTCGCCCTACGCCCATCTGCTTCTGCCCCGGGCCGGCGGGGTGGCCCTGGCCCTGTCCGCCATGGGGCGTCAACTGGCCGGCATCCTGGACGTGACCATCGTCTACCAGGGCGGGGCCGAGCAATTCTGGGGCTTCATGTGCGGCCGGGTCAAAAAGGTAACCGTCAAGATCCGGACCCTGCCCATCACCCCGGAACTGATCGGCGACTATTTTAATGACCCGGAATTCAAACAAAACTTCCAGATCTGGCTCAACGGACTGTGGTCGGACAAGGATCAAAGCATCGAGGCCCTGAGCGGCTGATTCTTTAGACCTCGATTTCTTGATATGGCCGTCACCCGACTCGAAATAAGCCGCCCTGACCGGAGCAATACCGGCCATATTCCGGACCAGACAGATTGGAGCGTTGACCGGCAGTTGTCTTTCCGTTAAGTAGTGGGTAACCAAACGGCGGAACGAGTCACGAACGAAGTCTTGGCTGGACCCTGAAACGAGGTAGAAAGAAAATAATCATGAGCCTTCAAGTCGTGACCCGCTTCCCGCCCTCGCCCACCGGGGCGCTGCACCTGGGCGGGGCCCGGACGGCGTTGTTCAACTTCCTGTTCGCCCGCCACCACGGCGGGAAATTCAAATTCCGCCTGGAGGACACCGACCGCGAGCGCTCGAAAAAGGAATGGGAAGACCAGATCATCGAGGCCCTGACCTGGCTCGAACTCAAGTGGGATGACCAAAAATATCGCCAGTCCGAGCGGACCGCAATCTATCGGGAGTACGCCGATCGACTGCTGGAGTCGGACCGGGCCTACTGGTGCCACTGCTCGCCTGAACTGCTCGAACAAAAGAAGCAGACCGCCATCAAACAGGGCCGGAAATGGATCTACGACGGAACCTGCCGGGAGATGGGCCTGGGTCCGGGACCAGGCGCGGTCATCCGCCTCAAGACGCCCCAGACGGGTAGCACCGGGTTCACCGACCTAGTCAAGGGCAATATCCGGTTCGAGAACTCGGAGTTGGATGACCTGATCCTGTGGCGCTCGGACGACACGCCGACCTACCACCTGGCCGTGGTGGTGGACGACGTGACCATGGGCGTGACCCACGTCATCCGCGGCGACGACCACGTCAACAACACGCCGAGGCAGATGCTGATCTTGGAGGCCCTGGGGGAGCCGGCCCCGGCCTACGCCCACGTGCCGATGATCCTCGGACCGGACGGGGCTAAGCTGTCCAAGCGCCACGGAGCCCTGTCGGTGCTTGAATACCGACAACGAGGTATTTGCAAAGAAGCGTTAATTAACTACCTAGCCAGATTGGGTTGGTCCCATAAGGACCAAGAAATCTTCTCAAAGGAAGAATTAATCGAGTTATTCACACTCGAATCAGTGGGACAAGCAGCGGCACGGTTCGATATTGAAAAGCTGAACTGGTTAAATCACCAGTGGAATACAAAAAAAAATATGCATTCACCGTTGGTCTTTGACAAAAGAGCACCTCATATTAAGGTTCATGAAGGAAAAATTGATATTACTTCCTCCCCTGGTTTGGGAATTACTTATATTGATGGTGCTAGCCACGCTTCAGCCTCTGCAGCATTGATTGAATTCAAAGAGGGTACTGATCGAAAAGATACCTGGGATTGGATGCCGGACACTGCGTCCGCTTACCTGGCAGCAGCTCTCGAAGGTTTGAAAACAAGGAGTAGAGACCTGATTGAACAAGACAAACTGGTTGCTCCCTTCTTTAAAAAAGATGAAAATATTGAATACGACACCAAGGCGGCCAAGAAGTTCCTGAAGGCAGACGCCTTGCCCATCTTCAAGGACCTGATCAAACGGCTGGAGCAGGCGCCCGACTTCGAGGAAACGACCCTGGAGGCCATTTTCAACGACGTGGCCGCCAGTCGTTCCCTCAAGCTGGGCCAGGTGGCCCAACCGGTCCGGGTGGCCCTGACCGGGGGCACGGTCAGTCAGGGGATATACGAGGTTATGGCGATCATGGGGCGGGAGCGGGTTTTGAGTCGTCTGCGTCGGGCGGTAGTGTTTATCGAGGCCCCAGGGTCTTGACATTCAAAAGTGAACGGCCTAAGTTTATGGTTCGTTTTTTGGTGGGGGATCGTCTAATGGCAGGACGGCTGGCTCTGGACCAGTTAGTCGAGGTTCGAGTCCTCGTCCCCCAGCCACCCGGGGGCTGATTTTTCAGGTCGCGCTTTACGGCGGCCACACGGCCCGGCGGGTCAGGCCCAGGTCGCTCCCTCTTGGCGGCGGGAAACGACCGGCCAAAGGTGGCGTGCTCTTGAATTCCCGGGGATCCGGCGTATTATAATGACGCCGATTGAACGTAACACGAATTTGGTGCGGTCCCATCGTCTAGTGGTCTAGGATACTGGCCTCTCACGCCAGAGACACGGGTTCGAACCCCGTTGGGACTGCCAAATTATATCAAGGAGTTAGGTGGAAACACCTGGCTCCTTGTCGTCTTTACTGAGCAAAAAACCGAGTAAATTTGGGGAGAGTTTTTCGACCTTCTCGGTCTCCAACAGGTCGGCCAGGTCGCAAGTGTCGGTGAAGTTACCTTCGAGATAAAACTCGATCCACCCGAGCCGCTTTTTCGCTTCCGGACTCATCGTCCATCATTTCCACCACATTGAAAGGATGTCTATGAATCACACACCTCAAGTCACCCCTGGGGTGACACTTCCGCTGACGCCGAACACCAATGGCATCAACGGGCGCCTGGCCGTCTTGTCCTGTTTTTATTTATAAACGGTAAATTATTGTTGACGACTTGAAATTTCAGGGTATAATTAATGAGAGCGTTGCAAAATAGTTTCCCGATGCCGGGCGTTT
>JAHJDS010000107.1 GCA_018812395.1 Pseudomonadota bacterium | reverse complement strand
GGCCGCCGCCCGGGCTAAAATCGAGTCTTTGCAAAAGGAACTCGCCGGCCTCGAATCCCTGCCGCCCGACCTGGTCCGCCAGATAATCGATCACGCCCCCGAGGCCACGGCCGTTTTTGAGCCGCGGTCGGCCGAGGAACAGGTCGTCCGGGAAGAAACGGCCCTGGACCGGATCATCAACCTCAATCCCTACGGTATCGCCGTTTTCAACGCCCCCGGCCGCTTCCTCAAGGGCAACCAGGCCTATCTGGACCTCTTTGGGAGCTACCCCTCGCCGGACTACTCCTTTTTCTCGGACCGCCTGCTGCGCCGGGCCGGTTTCGGCGCACTGTTGGACCTTCTCCGCCAAGGCCGGGCGGTGACCTTCCCCGGCCTGGCCTACAACCCCCACCGGGCCGATCCCCGCCGGGCCGACAAGGAGATCACCATCAGGACGGTGGGATTCCCGATCACCAATCCCCAGGACGAGGTCAATTTCGTCCTGATGTTAGAGGACATCACCGAGCGCACCCGGGCCGAGCAGTCCTTGAAGGAAAGCGAGGAGCGATTCCGAAAATTGAGTGAGGCCGCCTTTGACGGCATCCTCATCCACGAAAACGGACGGATCGTGCAGGTCAACTCCAAGCTGGCGGACATGTTCGGCTACAAGTCGAGAGACATGACCGGTCTGTCCGTCCTCGATCTGGTGACCGCCGCGCACCGCGCCACCCTGGCCCACGAGGTGGAAGCCGGCCACGAGGAATCCATCCAGATCGAGGCCAAGCGCCAGGACGGCTCGGTCTTTCCGGCCGAGCTGGTGGGCCGAAGCAGCCGTTACCAGGGCCGGGAGGTCCAGGTGGTGGCCGTCAAGGACTTGTCGGAACGTCACGCCGCCGAGGCGGCCCTGCGCCGCGAACGGGATTTCAACAAGACGCTGATCGACTTCTCGCCGACTTATTTCGTGGCCGTCGATCGGGCGGGCCGGATCATGTTGATGAACCGGACCATGCTCGAGGCCCTGGGACTAAAAATGGACGACATCCGGGGCGCCGATTTCCGGTCCACTTGTGTCCACCCGGACGCTCACCCGATCCTGGAGGACTCTTTCAAGGAGGCGGTCAGACACAAACGGCCGACCTATGACGAATACGAGATCGTGAGCCGGGACGGCCGGCGGCTTTCAGTCCAGTGGCACGGTCAAGCCGTGTTCCAGCCGGACGGGGAGTTCGACTACTTCTTCGGCGTGGGCATCGACGTTACCAAGCGTCGGCGAGCCGAGAAGCAGTTGCAGACCGAGCGGGCCACCTTTCTGTCCATCCTCAATCGGGTCCCCTACGGCATCATCCTGCTCGAGGCCGACGGACGTTACGTCTTCGCCAACGAGGCCTTCACCGAAATGACCGGTTACACCCTCGAGGACGTGCCCACCGGCCGGGACTGGTTCCGCCGGGCCTTGCCCGATCCCGAGTACCGGCGGCAGGCGATAAAAACCTGGAAGCAGGACTTCCTCGTCGGCGGCAGGAGTCGACTATTCACCATCACCTGCCAAGACCAGAGCCAAAAGGACGTCGAGTTTCGCCCCTTGAGGATCGAGGGCCAACGAACCATCATGACCCTCTTTGACGTCACCGAGCGCCGCCAGGCCGAAGCCGCCCTGAGGGAGAGCGAGGCCCGATTCCGCAATCTGAGCGAGAACGCCCCCGACCTCATCACCACCGTAGACCGGGAGGGGGCCTTCACCTACGTCAATCCGGCCTGGTCGAAGCTGCTGGGCCACCGGCGGCGGGAAGTCATCGGCCGATACTTCACCGCATTCACGCGGCCGGAGGACCGCCAGGAATACGTGCGGGCCTTCAAGGAGGTCTTCCAGGGGAAGGAAACCATCAGCGGCTACTCGGGACTGCTCATCCACAAGGACGGCACGCCCCGCCGCTTCGAACTGAGCGCGGCCCCCAATTTCGACTCGGACGGAAACGTCACCGGCGTCATCGTCCTGGGGGCCGACACCACCGAGCAGAGCCGGCTCGAGGAACAACTTAGGCACTCCCAAAAGATGGAGGCCGTCGGCACCCTGGCCGGCGGCGTCTCCCACGATCTGAACAACGTCCTGCACGCCATTTCCGGTTATGCCCAGTTACTCCTGCGTCAGAAGGACACCACCGACCCCGATTACCGACACCTGGAGCTGATGAACCGGTCCGTGGAGCGGGGGGCCGAGCTGGTCAAGCAACTGCTCACCTTTTCCCGCAAGGTCGAGGCCAAGATGCGGCCGGTGGACCTCAACGCCGAGATCCAGGACGTTTGTCGCCTCCTGGAGCGGACCATTCCCCGGATGATCAACATCGAAACCGACCTCCAGGCCGACCTGAGGCCGGTTCAGGCCGATCCGGCCCAGATCGAACAGATCATCATGAACCTGGGAGCCAACGCCCGCGACGCCATGCCCGAAGGGGGGACCCTCCTCTTCCGGACCGAAAACGTCCTTCTGGAAGACCACTCGACCCTGACCAGGCTCGAACTCGACCCGGGGCACTACGTCAAACTGACCGTCCGGGACGACGGGCACGGCATGGACCGGGCCACGCTCGAGAAAATATTCGAGCCCTTTTTCACCACCAAGGGATTCGCCGAGGGCACGGGCTTGGGGCTGTCGACCGTCTATGGCATCGTCAAGAATCACGGCGGACACATCACCTGTCGGAGCGCCGTGAACCGGGGCGCCGCCTTCGAGATCTACCTCCCCGCCTGGGAGCTGGACGGAGGCCTGTTTCGAGGGGCCGAACCCCAGCAAACCGAGATCCTCGGGGGGCGGGAAACGATCCTGCTGGTCGACGATGAGCCGCCCGTCCTCGAGATCGGCGCCTCCGTCCTCGAGGAGTACGGTTATCGGACCGTGACCGCCGACTGCGGCGAACGGGCCGTGGATCTGGTCCAGGACTTGGGGGAAGGGATCGATCTGGTCATCCTCGACCTGAGCATGCCCGGCATGGGCGGCCGTAAATGCCTGCACCAACTCCGGGAGCTGGATCCGAAGCTCAAGGTCATCATCGCCAGCGGGTACTCGGCCGACTCTCAGGTCCAGGAATCCCTCGAGTCGGGCGCCGCAGCGTTTCTGAGCAAGCCCTACCGGCTGATCGACCTGGTGGCCACCGTGCGGCAGGTCCTCGATCAGGACGAAGGAGACTGAGCCTTCCGCAAAAAATATTCGTCGCCGGGGCGCGGATTGACCATTGACCCCGGCTTCGGGACCCGGCCGTCTACTTCTGGTCCGCGACCGTGAACGAGACGGAGGCCATCTCGCGGCCGCCCGCGTCGGTGTCGTGCATCCGCATTGTCCACGCCCCCGGCTTCATCGGGGCCTTGAAATAGAGGACGCCGGAGGTCCGCCGGCGCAGGTATTGGTAGGCCACGTCAAAGCGGTCGTTGACCGTCTCCGAGCCGTGCGGCACCCGGGCCGGGATGATGCCCACCCAGGCGTTGCCCGGCCAGGCGGCCTCGGCCCGAAAATGCACGATTATCCGCTCGCCGGGCCGGTATACCCCCTTGTTCAGCCGGAGCGGCGCCGCGCCCTGGACCATGAACGTCACCGAGGCTACTTCCCGACCGTTTGCGTCCGTGTCGTGCATCCGCATTGTCCAGGCGCCCGGGGTGGTCGGGGCGCGGAAGATCAGCGTTCCCTCGGTCCGACGCCGCAGGTACTGGTAGGCCACATCAAAGCGGTCGTTGACCGCCTCGGAGCCATGGGGCACCCGGGCCGGAATGATGCCCACCCAGGCGTTGGTGGGCCACGAGGCCGGCGCGGTGAAGCGGACGATGATCTTCTCTCCGGGCAGGTAGCCCCGCTTGTTTATTTGCAGACTGGGGCCGCCCTTGGTCGCGGTCGCCGGCGCCGCGAGGCACAGGATCAGGGTCGCCAGGAGCCCCAGACATAAAATGCCGTGCCAAACCGACCGCCTTCCAGATGTCATGTCCTTCCCTCCCAGTGGATGTTGTCTTGGACCTTCCGGGAACCGCCGTCAACCGGCGGCCCCGCCGGGTCCAGTTGCATTATATTCCAAGGACAGTCCGTGATACAGTATTTCCTGTTGATTTTAGATGAAGCCCGTTCCCGAACGTTTAGAGCAACGGGCTGGAATAGATCTTAAACAGGATTATACTGCCCCAAGTCGGCCATTACGCTCCAATTCACCAAGGGGGTCAAGCATGTGGGAGATACTGATCTGGATCTATATCGTCAACGCCGCGCTGCTGATGGTCCATGAAATGGATTCGGCCTACTGGCGTGAGTGGGAGATGTTTCGCCTTCCGGGTGGGGCGGCCGGTTTTTTGATCATCCACCTACCGCTGGTGATCGTTCTCCTGTGGGGTCTGGTCCTGCTGGCCCGCCACACCCTGGCCGGGCAGATTTTTTCGCTGATCCTGGCCGGCCTCGGGGTGGGCGCCTTTGTCATTCACCTGACCTTCCTCAAACTGGGCCGCCCCGAGTTCAAGACGCCGGTGTCTCTGGCCGTTTTGACGGCCACCCTGCTCTGCTCCCTGGCCCAGGGGGTCTTAACCGTGGTCAGCCTGGTCGGCTCGCGGCCGGGATAGCGGCAGCCCAGTAGACGTCACATGAATAATTCGGGCTAAAACTCGACGATGGGCCAGCCCCGACTCTGGGCCTCGCGGCGGAGGAAGATGGTCGGATTGACCGCCACCGGGTTGCCGACCAGCTCCAGGATGGGCACGTCGGCGTGGTGATCGCCATAGGCGTAACTGGACGGCAGGTCGATGTCCTTGGCCTGGGCCAGCTCGACCAGTTCGGCCCGCTTGTTGGTCCCCCAGGGGTGTCGGCCCTCGATGCGGCCGGCCAGGACCGGACCGGAACGGGCCAGCCGGGTGGCGATCATGTGGTCGGCCTCGAGTTCCTCCTTCAGGAGCGTCACCAGGAAATCGAGCGACCCTGACAGGAGCACGACCAGATGCCCCTGGTCCCGGTGGCGTTCGATGTACTCGCGACCCAAGGGGCTGAGCCGAGGCAATATCTTGTCCCGGAAACAGCGTTCGGCCAGGAGGTGGACCTGGTCGGCGTCCTTGTCTTCCCAGATGGCCTTGTTGCGCTTGTTGAGCTGGGTGCCCAGCTCGTCGATGTGCCTGACAAAAAAGCCGAGGTAGCGCCCCAGATCGGCCAGGTTCAACTCTCCCCGGGCGATCAGATAGCGGACGAACAACGACTCCATCGAGGTGCCGACGACGAGCGTTCGATCCACGTCGAAAATGGCCGCGATTCGTCCCATTCACTTTTCATCTGATAAGGAGACGCCCAGGTAGGCCCGAACGTCCCACAGGACGGGGAGACCTCGGGCCAGACACATTCCTACGGAAACGTATACCAGCCCCCGAGTGGCGGTGTCCACCAGGATGAACCAGATGCTGTCCGGGGGGAGCCATTTGGACAGGGCCATCCCCAGGGCCAGCCCGCACCAGGCCGAGACCTTGGCCACGCCGTAGGTGGCCCGCATGAAGCGGGAGGCCACCAGGAATCTGCCCGCCCGGGTGTGCATCATGCCGAAGGCCGACATCCCCCGCTGCAGGACAAAGCTCCGCATCGAGTCGATGATAAAGCTGCGGCTCAAAAACACCAGCGGCACCCAGACCGGGACCAGGTTCAGGTCGAAGAAGACCAACCAGAAGACGTTCTCCACCACCCGGTCCAGGGCGATGTCCAGGATCGAGCCCAGGTCGCTGACCTCGTCGCGCATCCGGGCCACGTACCCGTCGAACCAGTCCATCAGGACCAGGACGATGATCAGCCAGAAACAGATGAAGTAGACCACCGGGCTGCCGCTGTATAACAGCCCGACAATTAAGAATAAAAGAGGCAGGCGGGCCAGGGTGATGGCATTGGCCACTGACATCTGGTTATGTTAGCCGGGCGGGGATTTAATGTCAATATCGAGCCGGGGAATCGAACCTCACACCACAAGCGGATCCGGGAACCGGCGCCCGACCTACCGCCGCAGCCGCCGCTCGATGATCATCCGCTGGAGCATCTTCCAGGCCTGGCGTCTCTTCCTGGCCTCCCGCCGGTCCGGCCCTTGCTGGGTGGGACCGCCGGAGGTGATGACCACCTCCTGGGAGCCGTCCGGGTGGGTGATGACCTTGCGGACCGCGTCGGCCTGGCGCTGCTCGAAACGCTTCTGTCTGAGCAGCAGAATCAGGCGGACGGTCTTGTCGTCCACGCCGGTGGCCTTGAGCTTCCTGACCTCCTCGGCGGAGATGGCCAGCCCCTCCCGGTCGATGATGATCTGAATGGTCCGGTCGCTGACGCCGGCCTTTTTGAGTTTGATGATCTGGTCCACGGTGATGGCCCGGACCGGACCGGCCCACAGCAGGCCCACGGCCGTGGCCAGCGCGATTCCCCAAAATATCCGCGGCACGATCGTCCTCCGTGAAGGTGGCGTCATTTGTTTTATGAGCAAGCTTGGTGCCAGGTTGCCCCAAAACCTGATTTCAATGATATCAAAACGAGTTGCCACCCGCCAATGATTCGGCCCGGTTGACCGCGGCCGGATTTTTTTTTATAGTGAAGGCCGATTCTGCCGCGTTCACGCCCGCCAGGGGGAAATTGTGCCCAGCCAAACCGCTTCGGACCGAAACAGTAGTTCGACCGCCCGCCCCAAGGGCCGCCTCAGAAGACGCCCCGGCCGGTTGAGCCGCGGGGTTTATCTGGCCCTGCCCCTGGGCGGCCACCACCTTCCCGGCCTGGTCGAGCCCCCGCCGGGGGTGGTCGATCACGTGCTGTGGGTCGTCGGCGGGGTGATCGTCTTCGCCATGGCGGCCTACTTTGTCTGGGGCATGATCAAGCGGCGACGCTGAATCCCTGCCCGTCTCCCAGATCAGGAGTAGTCGGTCTGCCGCCCCTCGATCCCGGCCAGCAAAACGCCGGCGGCGACGATCAGCCGCCGGTCGATGGACGAGTCGGGCCGCTCGATCCGCAGTCCGTACTTGAGGACGAACGGGTTGAAGCGTTGGTTGATCCGGGCGACCACCGTGCCGTCGGCCGTCTCGACGGCGTATTTCTGCGGGATCAGATTGATGAATCGGCTGGCCAGGGCCCCGAAGACCGACTTCTCGGTCAGACGGCCGATCTCCCGGTTGTCAGGGGCCAGGAACTTCCACTCGTCCTTGAACATGCTTTTGAGCAGCTTCCGGGCCAGGGCGCCCACCGGTTCGTGGGTGCTGGCGTCGGTGACGTAGTAGGTCGCCCCGAAGTCCAGGACCTGCGGCGTCTTGATGGTCAGCAGCTCCCGGGACATGGACTCGTCGGCGTAGATCCGGAAGTCCTCTTTCAGTTTGAAGGCCTTCTGCTTGGAGTAGAGCAGCAGTTGGCCGTCTTTCCCGTAGACGTGAAAGGCGCCGCCGAATATCTTGAAGACCTTGCGGCGGAAGAGATAGAAATCGTGCACAAAGGCGGGATGCAGCTCCGTGGCCATGGTCGACCCCCTTGTTTTGGCGTGCCCTGGTGACAATAATTTTTCGTCTCTAGGAGTCTGTCGCAGATTACTCCGCCTGCCTCCTAGTCCCATGATAACATCCCGTCCGGGACAGGACCAAGGCGCTTGACCTGATTTCTCGATCGTGGGATTTTGCGGAGTTGCCATCCGAATCGACCGGCCAGGTCTGGAAGGAGTAGTTGCCGTGGACCTGAAGCAGATGTTCGAGATCGCCCAGTTTTTTGTCATGCGCCTGGACGGGGCCTGGTTTCTGGCCGCGGCCGACCGGCTGGGCGTGCAGGCGGCCTGGGAACTGGACGTGGAGGCCTGGAAACGATTTTCATATGTCTTCGGTAAAAGGCTGGCCCGGGACTATCTGGCCGAGCCGACCTGGCCGGACGCCTTTTTGGAGGCCATGGCCATCATGGCCCGCATCCTCAAGACCGAGGGCCGGGAGGTGACCGTCAACGGCGACCTGATCACCATCCGGGTCACGGACTGCGAGACCCAGCGGATGATCGCCCAGGCCGGCGTGGCCGACTGCGGCATCGCCACGGTCGCCTCCTATCAGGGCCTGGCCAAGGGCCTGTTCGGCCGGGACCTGGAAATTTACGTCGAGCACACCAAGAACCTCAATCAGGGGGACGATTACTGCGAGGTCTTGGTGTCCCGTGAACCCATTAATCAGACTGACGAGCCAGTTTAGACTAGTTTTGTATAGCATTAGGGGACGCTAATCGACCCGGCACGGGGCAGCGGCCGACTTAAAGGCCGTGACAGGCGCGGACGACCAAGTGACGGCCCAACGGATCGTTCACCGCGAATCACGCCCGTTCGGCGACGCACCCGCGGCGGGCGCGGAAGACTAGGTTAGTCCTTACGGGAAGTATATCGCGAATTACGCCGGTGCCGCATGGCACCTAAACAAAATCGCCGCGGTTGAACTTGACGGTCTCGACCATGGCCCTGACGGCGACCTCGTTGAGTAACGGCCGCAGGCGGTCATCCTGAGGCAGGGTCTCCAACGACTTATGGATCCGGTCCACCTCGGCCTCGATCTCCTGGACCAGAGGGGCCATGGACTTGAGCGTCCGGGTGGGGTTGGCCAGGGCGGCCTGATAGGAATCCAGGAGATCCACCGTGCGCTCGGCGGCCAGTTCGGCCTCGGTCCGGCTCATGGCCTCGGCCGAGACAACGGGCGGCGGGCCGTAAATGGACGGCAAGGCCTCGGGCCGGCCCAGGCTGACCTTGTCCCCGGCCGGCGATCCGGCCTGGCCGGCCTGGGCCTTTTTCAGGGCCCGGTCAAAGTCGGCCTTGTCCGTGGCCGGGTCTTTCTGGCCCGGCTTGCGCCCGGCCTGTTTCAGTCGCGGATCGAATTCGGTTATCTTGGCCATGGTTCCGGCTCCACCTATAAAAAATATACCCCAGCGGACCAGGCGAGGACAAGCCCCTTTCCTGACTTATCGGCCGGATCGGCCCCCCGGTTAATTCAAAAAGCGCGGACGTCGGTCAGCCGGATCAGGAGCCTGGCCCGGGCGTGGTAGTCGTCGAACAACCCCGACCACCAGCAGGCCAGCCGGACGCTGTCACCACTCGGGGTGACGGCGACGATCTCGGGCCCCATCTCGGTCTCCTGAATCTCGATCTCGACCTCCCCGGCCAGGCCCTGGACCCGCCTTAGCTGTAATTGCTAAAGAGGTTGTTCACACGGTTCCAAGCATGGAGACTGGTGATTGACAAAGTCATCAGCTCGAACTTGGAGGGCCGCATGAACAACCACCATTACAATGCCAGAACAACCGTTTTCAGTCGAGTCCTGATG
>JAHJDS010000106.1 GCA_018812395.1 Pseudomonadota bacterium | reverse complement strand
CCGAAACCCTCGACGTTGCGGGGCGGGAGGAACGATTTGACCGCCCTGACTTCGGCGAGATCGACCACCGGCCGGATCAGGTCCAGCCATAGGCAGTGCCCGCGGCCGACCAGCGTCCGGGGGGACAGCACGTCATCCCACGTCAGCGACGGCTCGAAGCAGTACGGCACCCGCGAGCAGGCCAGGAAGAAGGCGTGCAGCCCCCGGTCGCGCGGCCCCAGGTAGTCGGTGGCGAAGAAGCTCCGTCCGTCCGAGGCGAAGAACAGCTTGGCCCCCTTGCCCGTTTCGTACAGATAACTTCCGGCGATGAGGTCCGAACGGACCTCCCAGGTCTCGGCCCAGCTCCGGCGGCGGTGCTTGACCTCGAAATCGATCCGCCGGCCCAGGGGAAAGTGAAGGGCGGCCCCGAACTCGGCGTTGGGCATGGGGTCCTCGAGGACGGCGCCGCCCTGGGGCCGTCCGGTGAAGTGGTAGTGACGCCCCGAGCCGACCGGCTGGATATATCCGACCAACTCGGCATAGACGGTCGGGGACGCCATCTCGGGCGAGCGTTGGCACTGGAAGTGGAGGTGCGGATCGGTCGAGCGGCCCGAGTTGCCCAGCCGGCCCAGCAGTTGCCCTTCGAGGACCGGCTGGCCCTCGGCCACGACGATGGAGCCGGGGATCAAATGGGCGTAGACCGTGTAGATCCCGCCGGCGTGCCACAGGACCACCATGTTGCCCCAGCGGCGGGCGATGTTCTCCAGGCCGACCGGGTTGTCCGGGACGTCGTTGACCACGCGCACCACCCGCCCGCCCGCTCCGGCCAGGACGTCGCGGCCGTAGGCCAGGTGATCCTCGAGCAGGCTGCCGTCGCCGCGGAAGGTCCGGCCCGAGTAGTCGGTGCCGACGAAGTCCCAGGCCTGGCGCCAGGCCCCCCGGTGGGTCGGTTGCTCGTCCGGCCCCTGGCTGACCATGAACCGGCCCCAGAGCGGCAACCTGAAGACCGGCACGGACAAACCCCGGTAGCGCCGCAGCCGGGAGCGGTGGTACTCCAGATTTCGCTCGGGCGTGTCCGGGACGAAGTCCACCACCCGCGGTTCGGCCGGTTCGGTCCGGGCCCGGGCGGCCAGCACGAACATGATGACCGTCAGGTTGAACGGCCAGGCCAGGACGACCAGCGGGGTGGAGGCGAACAGCGATCCCAGGGCCAGCGACAGGACCAGCCCCAGGCACGCGGCCAGGGCGGCGCCGAGGAAGGCCCGGAGCGAGGGGACGAAGAAGATGCCCCCCACGGCCACGGCGACCAGGATCAGGTTGAAGCCCCAGATATGGGGCGCCAGGGCGGTGGCCCCCAGGCCCAGCGCCCAGGCCAGGGCCTGGCCCGAGGCGAAGCCGACCACGGTCAGGAAGACCATCACCCGGGAGACCGCCAGGAGTCCGAGGAGGACGAACAACCCGGCGATGAGGGACGGCTGGAAAAAGATGGCCGCCAGGGCGTGCAGATACTCGGCCAGCCAGGTCGGCAACAGGTCGGGGGGAAGATCGAACAGGGCCGGGGGCGGTGACGTGACCCGAGGGCCGACCAGGGCGGTCTGGGCGGCCTGGATCAGGGCGGCCACGGCCACGAACGGCAGGCTCAGGACGGGCAGGTTGTGGATCTGACCGAACCAGTGATAGGCCCCGGCGGCGACGATGGCCACGGCCAATGCCCCCACCACGACGAGGAGCAGGGGCGTCCACCCCAGGCCGTACCACCAGCCCACCGCCAGGCCGACCAGCAGGCCGTTGAGGCCGTACAGGCCGGCCTTGATCTGATCGCGGTCCAGTCCCAGGGCCAGGGCCGCCGCGTTGGTCGCCGCCACCCCGATCAGGCCCATCAGTCCGGCGACCGGAAAACAGAAGCTGGCCAGAAAGAAGGCCATGGCCAGACGCCAGTCGCCGACGAAAAAGACCATGGCGTAACTGCGCCACAGGGCCTGCCACCAGGCCGCGAGCGGGGCCGGCCAGCGATCCAGACCCCGCCTAGTCATGCCCGTCTCCCTCCGGAGACGGGGCCTTGGCCGGCGGTTCGGCGGCGTCCCGGCCCGTCAGCCGGGCCGGCAGCGGCTCCCGATCCAGGACGTCGCTCAACTCGTCGGCGGTCCGAATGAGGTCGGTTCGGCCCTCGGGACCGACCATGACCACCCGGGGCCTGAGCTGGATGAACTGCAGCCACTGGGTCATGTTGTAGGCCCCCACCGGCCAGATGACCAGGGGGTCGCCCGGTCTCAAGGCCGGCAGGTTGACCGACTCCCGCAGGAGATCGATGTTCATGCACAGCGGCCCGTAGACGGCCGTCAGCTCGAGGTCGCCCTCGTAGCTTTGGGCGGGCATGATCTCGTGGCGGTACCAGTGGGCCGTGACCAGCAGGTTCACCCCGGCGTCGACGACCACCGCCCTGACCCCGGACGGCAGCCGCTTGACCGAACCGACCCGGGTGAGCAGGTACCCGGCCTCGTCCACCAGGGCCCGGCCGGTCTCGAGGACGATGTGGGGCAGGACCGCCCGGTCCATCTTGGCCGCCTTGAACCCCTCGGCCATGGCCGAGGCGTACTCCTCGAAGGACGGCGAGGCCGTGTCCCCGGGCAGGTACTGGGCCAGGAGGGTGTTGCGCGAGGCGAAGCCGCCGCCCAGGTTGAGGTACTCCACCTCCAGGCCCAATTCCTCTTTCAACTCCTGGGCCAGACCGGCCAGCTTGCGGGCCTGCTCGTAGTAGCAGTAGGGGTCCAGGACAAAGGTGCCGATGTGGCAGTGCAGCCCGGTCAGGTCGAGCCGGTCGCCGCGGACCAGGCGCCGGGCGGCCATCATCGCCTCGCCCGATTCGTAGTTGAAGCCGAAACGATGCCAGACCGGGTAACTGCCGGCCGTCATGTTGACCCGCAGGCCCACCCGGGGCCGCCCCTCGATCCCGGCGGCCGCCTCTTCGGCCAGGATCATCTCGTCCAGGGAGTCCAGGTTGACCATGGCCCCGTCCCGGAAGGCCGTCTCCAGGGCGGCCCTGCTTTTGAGGGGCCCGTTGAAGATGATCTGGTCGCCGGTCATTCCCAGGGCCCGGGCCTTGGCGTACTCGACGTCCGAGACGACCTCGGCCCAGGCCCCCTCCTGGTGAAAGACGGCGCACACCGCCTGCAGCCAGTTGGTCTTGTATGACCAGGCCAGGACGATCTTCGGGAAATAGGTCCGGAGGACCTTGTCCAGGGCGCGGTGGGCCATCCGCAGGCGGTTCTCGCTCATGACGAACAGCGGCGAGCCGAACTCGGCCAACAAATCCGAGACGGCCACGCCGTCGATCTCCCGGATGACCTTGACGAAGGTCGGCGCGCCGCCCTTGGGCGACAGGCCGACCGTGTGTCGCCTGATCAGGGGCCGGTCGTATTTCTTCTCAGCCATGAACCCCTTCCCGCCGGATGATCTCGCCCCGGGTGTGGATGGCCTCGAACTCCTCCGTCTTGACGATGAGGTCCCGAGCCGAACGGATGAAACGAACCCCGACCTCGTAGTCGGTCATGGGCGTCACCTCCCGGCCCAGGGCCAGCTTGACCAGGGCCTGGGGCAGGTTTTGGCCGGCCGCCTGGCAGAGGTAGACCCAGGCCGGGAAACGGGGATTGATCTCGATCAGGTAGTATCGCCCGTCCTCCCGGGCGCGCAGGACCTCGACCTCGAGGGGGCCGCGCCAGGAAAGGTGCCGGACCACCTCGGCGGTCAGACGCAGCAGCTCCTTTTCAGAGACGGTCACCCCGGCCCAGGCCTTGCCCTTGTCGGTCAGGTAGAGCTTGGTGATCGGCACCGCCCCCACCAGGCCGCCGCGGCCGTCGCCCAGGGCGCAGACGTCGAACTCCTGCCCGGAGAGATACTCCTGGACAATGGCCGGATAGCCCCACCGGGCGGTCAGGTGCCGCAGGCTTCCCCGGGCCTCATCCACGGTGCCCACCAGGTGGGCGTCGTAGAACACGCCCTTGACCAGGAGCGGAAAGTCCATGTCCCGGACCGCCTCGGACAGAGACGCCTCGTCCGGGACCAGTCGGGTCTCGGGAGTGGGGATGCCGTGTTCGCGGGCAAAGGTGGTCAGGCGGTCCTTGGACCGGAGGGTGAGGCTCCGGGCGTCGGGAATGAAGACCCGGATGCCCAGGCGCCGCAGTTCCTCGATCCCTTTGACGATGACCGGTATTTCCGCGTCCAGGTTGGGGATGAGCACGTCCAGGGGCGAGCGGCGGTGGATGTCGGCCAGCCGTCCGACAAAGGCGCCCAGACCCTGGGAGGGGAAGGGCAGCAGATAAACCTCGTCGGCCAGATCGGGCTCGAAGGCCCCGGCCTCGAGGGGCTCGTAGGCCAGGCCGATCAGGCGGCCGGCGACTGGGTCCGGACCCGCCCTCAGGGACCGCAGGACGCCGATGCCCGGCGCGGTGACGTCGGACGATCCCAGGCCGGTGACGGCGACGGTGCTCTTCATGGCGGACAGCGCCTACTCCTTGAGCAGGGCGAATGAGTTGAGCTGGCAAAAAAAGTCGTACAGGTCGCGCTCCACGGTCGAGGAGTTCACCTCGAATTCCTCGGCGAGGGCGGTCACGATCTCTTCCTCGGACCGGCCGTCCTTGAAGAGTTCCAGGAGCCGCTGGGCCGTCTCGTTGAGGGTGTAGGTGTGGCCGGTGCGCGGATCGAACAGGAAACCAGACCGGCTTACTTCCAGGGCCGCCAACCGTTTGGCCACCTCGGCCGCGTCCATGGTCCTCTCCCTCCTTGGCCCGTGTCTTCGTCCCCACTTTTCCCGGGGACGACGGCCTGAGACCGACATTAATATACTATAATGCCGTCCCCAAACATAAACGGCAAGGGAAAAGTACCAAATTTGTGTGTGGGGGGCGGACTACCGCCGGTTGCCCCCTGACCCGACTCGGGTTTTGGTTGCCACGGGGCAGTTTGTTGGTATAATGTATATATTTGGTGAGAGCGTTGCGGAACGGGGTTTTTCCGGGGCCTTTTTTTCCTCGGGTCTGAGTTTCGGGAAAACAGGGCCAAGTTGTTGATCGGCGTCGGCGTCCGGTCGTCGAGACAGGCCAAAATCTGCGCCCCCAGGTCCGACGGG
>JAHJDS010000105.1 GCA_018812395.1 Pseudomonadota bacterium | reverse complement strand
CGGGTCAACGTCATGGGCGGCGGTCTGGCCATCGGCCACCCCTTGGGCGCCACCGGCCTCCGGCTGGTGGGCACCCTGGGGCGCATTCTGGCCCTCAAGGGTGGACGCCTCGGCCTGGCCAACGCCTGCGTCGGCGGCGGACAGGGCGTCGCCACCATCATCGAGCGGACGGCCTAGGAGCAGCCCGGCCCGCAAGACGGACGAGGAATCATGTCCGACTTCAAACCGCGCCTGATGGCCACCACCCTGCATATCGTGCCCTGGCGCGATCCGGCCGAGGCCTGCCGGATCATGATCGAGAGGTTCCCCGAGGCGCCCAGCGTGCCTCGGTTGAGCTTTTCGGTCAAGATGTACATGGACGGCATGCCGTGCCTGGTCGTGGACCGGGAGAAAAAGCGCCTGCTCTTTGACCTGAGCCGCGGCGACGAGCTGGAGCGCTTCTACGAACGCTACCTGGACGGGGACGTGGACTATTTCGCCATGGACCCCCAGTCCGCGCCCGGCTTTTACACCCTGGTCGATCTCCTCAAAAGGTCGCCGCCCCCGGGACTGAAACTGGTTCATCTCGAACTGCCCGGCCCCATCACCTGGGGCCTGAGCCTGATCGACCAGGCCACCCAAAAGGCCGGCTGGTACGAGCCGACCATCAAGGACGTGCTGATCAAGACCCTGGAGATGAAGGCCCGGTGGCAGGAGAAGACGATCCACCAGGCCCTGCCCGGCGTGGCGACCATGGTCACCTTGGGCGAGCCCTCGCTGGGGATGATCGAGACCCCCTTCGGGGCCATCACCGCCGAGGAGGTGATCGCCGCGATCGACGAGACTCTGTCCGGCGTCCAGGGGCTGAGCTGCGTTCATTGCTGCACCAACATGGACTGGCCGATGCTGATCGACACCCAGGTCATGGTCATCAACTTCGACGCCTACCAATACGCCGACAAGATCGCCCTGTATCCCGAGGCCATGACCCGGCTCCTGGATCGGGGGGGCATGCTGGCCTGGGGCATCGTGCCGGTCAACCCCGAGGACCTGGCCGACCAGGACGTAGACGGCCTGCTGGCCAGGCTGGTCGAGGGCATGGAGCTGCTCGTCGCCAAGGGGGTGGATCGCCGAAAACTCCTGGAGCGATCCTTCATCACCCCCTGTTGCACGCCCTCGACCCTCGCGCCGCCGGAGGCCCAGCGGGCCTGGCGCTTGACCGGCGAGATTTCCCGGGCGATGCGGCGTCGCTTTCTGGCCGGTTAGGGCTAAGGGGCCGACCGGCGTCGGGCGGTCAACGGTTCGGTAAACTCGATCGACAGGTTGTTCGCGCCGAGCCAAATCGCTTGATGAATTTTGGGTCCAACTTTCTTCTTGCTATCCCGCCCGTCCATACCCTAGCCTAATAATCACACTACCCACCGGGAAGCCCGGCCTCCCGCCCGCGGCGGTGAGCCGCGGATGGCAAGCACCGGGATACAGTCGGCCGACCCCTTTTCCGGCCGAAACGATGAGCCCTCCTGGACCGTCAACGACGTGGCGGACTATCTCGGGGTGTCCAAGTCCTGGGTCCGTCAAAATGCCGATGTTCTGCTCGGTGGCTTCAAGATCACTCAAAAAAAATGGGCCTTTCTCCCTTCCGCGGTGAAGGAGTACCGGCGTGGGCGTCTACAAGAAGCGGCTGAAGGCAGGCGACCGGTGGCTCTACAAGAAGACCGTCCGCGGCCAGAAGATCGAGAGTCCGGCGGTCTATCTCAGCAAGCGGGCGGCCGAAGAGGCCGAGGCCCGGGCCGTGGCGGAGTACCTGGCGACCGGGCAACTACCTCAACACCTGATGACCCCTATGGCTTCGACCGTGCCGTCAGTCAAGGACTTGCTCGTCGAACGCACAAGGTGGGTCGAGGTTCATCGCTCTGAGAGATACGCCAGGGATCACATCGCCGTCTTTCGCCAGGTCCTAAAACAGGTTCCTGAATGGGCCGAGTTGCCGGTTACGGATATCACCATCAACATGGCTGAGGCCTGGGGCGAAGATTGGGCCGCCGAACTTTTGGAGCGCGGCAAGACCAGGAATGAAGTGAACAAGGCATTGAGGCTCCTGCAGGCCGCCTGGAATCGCCCCTGGGGCACCAAGCGCAAGGGGAGGGACTTCCCCGTCAATCCCTTCGCCCACGTCGAGCGGTTTTCGGTTGAGAAACGGGCCAAGTACCTGCCGACTGACGAGCAGGAGGCCAAAGTGAAGATCGCCTCCGAGCCGGAATTCCAGTTGGCCGTGGAGGTCCTGGTCGGGACTGGGGCCCGGCCGGGCGAAGCAGTCGAACTTCAATGGGTCGATGTACGGACTAACATGCAACCCTACTCGGTCGCCCTTTACACCCGGAAAAAGAGGGGAGGGAGCCGAACGCCGCGTCGGGTGCCGATTAGCGAGGACCTTGCCGCCCAACTTCGATCTTGGCGAAAGCAGCACCCGGAGACCCATTTTGTCTTTCAACAATCAGATTCCGGGCCGGATGGACAGCCGAGGCACAGAACCTATTGGTGGCTGCGCCAGGCCCAGCGTCGGGCCTGCCAAAGAAGCGGCGTGATCTCCTTTTCACCGCACAGCTGGCGTCACCTTTATGCTAGTCGACTTTACCAGGCCGGCGTGAGTCGATCGGAGATCCAGCGGCTGTTGGGGCACGAAAATGCCAGCACCACCGACAAGTACCTTCACGAGATCCTAGGCCTACCGGAGCCGGTCTCCCGGGGAAAATAGGGGAAAGAAAATCTGTTTTTGGTGGGGATAATGGCGATAATGTTTCCCGGGGGAAAATTTCGGGTCCAGAAAGATCAATAAGTTAGCCGAATAACTGAGAAATATTTTCCCAATCAACGCACTCTTAATCCGTAGGTTCGGGGTTCGATTCCCTGGCGGCTCACCACGGAAAATCAAGGGGCCGGGTGATTCACCCGGCCCCTTTTCGTGTGGCGGCCAGGGCCAAGGCGGGACTTTTTTCGACCGGGTCAGACCTCGCCGCAGGCGTTGAAAAAAATGGCCCCGGTCCGTTGACCGGGGCCCGTGGCCTGTCATGCGTCGGTCGCCATGGCCCGGTCTTAAGCCCAGACCATGGCCGCGCCAAAGGGGCGTTACTTCTTCTTCACGCACCTATTCTTGGCCTGGTTCCACTTCTCACCCGTTTTACAGCGGCACCTTTTCTTTTTTGTGCACCAACAACATTTCTTGTCTTTGTTCCATCGACAAGCACCTGGACATAAATGGGCGCCCACCACCCCGGGCGTGACTACGCTGCCCGAGTAGGCGACCGTTGCCGACGACAAACACGGTCCGGTCGCCTGGGCCGGAACCGGTCCCATGCCCAGCAGCAGGACGAACAGCATCCCGGCGGCCACAACCAACGGAATCAAACGCTTCATCTTTCCCTCCTCTTTTTTATAGTTCCCCCAAAAAAGACGCCGGCCTTCGTGCGGCGGCATCTGATTGGCCCCTTAACGAAGCCCATCTGATAACCGGCAGACAGGAATCAACCCGGATTCGGCAATAGATGACGATATTTTTATTATATTAGCATAGATGAACCACAAATTTCATTTTTTTTTGGCCGACCGACACCGGCCTCCTGACGGCCTTTTACCGGTAAAGAGCGTCCAGCCGGGGGCCGAACTTGTCGAGGATCGGTTTGCGTTTTACTTTCAGGGTGGGCGTGATCTCGCCCTCGTCCTGGGAGAATTCCCGTTCGATGATGACAAATTGCTTGATCGTCTCGTAGCGGGGCAGGGCGGCGTTGACCCGGTCCAGCCCGGCCTGGACGTGGTCCCGGATCTCCGGTCCCTGGGTCAGGGCCTCGTATGAGTCGTAGGCCAGCCCCTGGTCGGTCGCCCACTTTTCGGTCTCGGCCCGGTCCAGGGTGATCAGGGCGGTCAGGTACTTCCGGTTGTCGCCGTAGACGAACGGGACGGCCACCAGCGGGATGCGGGCCAGGGCGTTCTCGATGTTCTGGGGCGAGATGTTCTTGCCGCCCGAGGTGATGATCAGGTCCTTCTTGCGATCGGTGATGATCAGGAAGCCGTCCTCGTCGAACCGGCCCACGTCGCCGGTGTAGACCCAGCCGTCCCGCAATACTTCGGCGGTCAGGTCGGGTTGGTTGTAATAGCCCAGGAAGTTGTTGCCCTTGAGCATGATCTCGCCGTCGTCGGCCAGCTTGACCTCGACGCCCTTCATCGGCTTGCCCACGGTGCCGTAGCGGCACTGGTCGAAGGTGGTCACCGTGCCGCCGATGGCCTCGGTCAGGCCGTAGTATTCGAGCACCTGGACGCCGATGCTGTGCATGAACTCGCCGACTTCGGCCGCCAGCGGGGCCCCGGCCGACACGGCGAACCACAGCCGCCCGCCCAATAGATTTCGTATTTTGGAAAACACGAGCCGGTCGGCCAGCCGGAACTTGAATATCAGCCAGGGGGAGAGCGGCTGATGGTCGTTGAGGCGGCGGCTGCGCTGCCGGCCGGTGGCGACCGCCCGGGTGAAGATGGCCCGCTTGAGCCCCGAGCCCTTGTTTGCCTCGGCCATGATCCGGTCGTAGACCTTCTCGAAGATGCGCGGCACCGAGGCGAAGTAGGTCGGCCGGACCCGGGCCATGTCCTGGCCTAGGGTGTCGAGTGACTCGGCGATGGCCAGCGGAATGTTTTTGTACAGGTTGTAGTAGTAGCCCGAGGCCCGGGGGTAGAGGTGGGAGACCGGCAGAATGAGCAGGGACAGCTCGTCGCCCAGGCTCCCGCCGTAAGCGTGATCCACGGCGTCGAGCATGGCGATTAGGTTGCGATGGCTTTCCATGCAGCCCTTGGGCGGACCGGTGGTGCCCGAGGTGTAGACCAGGGTGGCCATGTCGTCGGGCTTGATGTCGTCGCGGCGCCGGGCGAGTTCGTCGGCCAGGTCTGGGCCGCGCTCGAGTCCGAGGCTCAGCAGGTCTTGGTACGAGATCACCCGGTCGTCGCCGGCCGGCAACGTCCCTTGGATCAGGACGATCTTTTCCAGGGCCGGCAGATCGAGCCCGTTGATTTTGGCCAGTTGTTCCTCGTCCTCGACAAAGACGAACCGTGACCCCGAATCACGAAGGACATGGGCGCACTGCTCCGGGGTGTTGGTGTGATAGATGGCCACGCTCACGCCGCCGGCCAGCATGATCCCCATCTCGGCGGCGATCCATTCCAGGCGGTTGAAGGACAGGATGGCCGCCCGGTCCCCGGGGCCTAGCCCCGAGTCCACCAGGCCCGCGGCCAGGGCGAAGCTCATCTCCTCCAACTCGGCCCAGGACAGATCGACGTAGTCGCCGCCCTTTTTCGGCTTGTACTTGATGATGGTCTGGGACGTGAAACGCTCGGCGTTGTCCGTGAAAACGTCCACCAGGGTCCGCGCAGCCATGATTCCCCCCGAAATCAAGAAGCGATCAGGCCCGGGTCTGTTTGCGGGCCAGCAGCATCTCCATAAAGGCGTCGGCCCGGGTCTGGAACTGGCCGAGCGAGAAATTGTCCGGGTCCATGTGGTCGGCGTCGATGACCACCGACGGGATGCCCAAGGTTTCTTCCAGG
>JAHJDS010000009.1 GCA_018812395.1 Pseudomonadota bacterium | reverse complement strand
GGGAGTACCCGATCATGCTCAACCGAGCGCCGACCCTGCACCGCCTCGGCATCCAGGCCTTCGAGCCGATCCTGATCGAGGGCAAGGCCATTCAGCTCCACCCGTTGGTCTGCGCCGCCTTCAACGCCGACTTCGACGGCGACCAGATGGCGGTCCATATCCCGCTGTCCATCGAGGCCCAGATCGAGGCCCGGGTGCTGATGATGTCGACCAACAACATCCTGTCCCCGGCCAACGGCGACCCGATCATCGTCCCCAGCCAGGACATCGTCCTGGGCATCTACTACATGACCCGGGACCGGCCCCTGGCCAAGGGCGAGGGCAAGACGTTCTTCGGCCCCGAGGAGGTCCGGATTGCCTTCGACGCCGGCCAGGTGGAACTCCACACCAAGATCACCTGCCGCATCGACGGCCGGCGCCTGGAGACCACCGTCGGCCGGGTGCTGCTGAGGGAGATCATCCCCGAGTCGCTGTCCTTTGATCTGTACAACCAGGTCATGGGCAAGAAGGAACTCAAGGAACTCATCGCCCGCTGCTACCGCGAGGTGGGCATCAAGGCCACGGTGCTGTTGGCCGACCGGCTCAAGGACCTGGGCTACCACTACGCCACCCGGTCCGGGGTGTCCATCTCGCTCCACGACATGGTCATTCCAGGCCAGAAGCAACAGATCATCGACGCGGCCGAAAGGGAGATCAAGACCATCGAACGCCAGTACCGCGGCGGCCTGATCACCGACGGCGAGAAACACAACAAGGCGGTCGATATCTGGACCAAGGCCACCGAGGACGTGGCCGCCGAGATGATGGCCGAGATCTCCAGCCAGGAGTTGACCTCGACCCAGGGGGAGTCGGTCAAGAGCACCAGCTTCAACCCCATCTTCATGATGGCCGACTCCGGGGCCCGGGGCTCCAAGGACCAGCTCAAGCAGCTGGCCGGGATGCGGGGCCTGATGGCCAAGCCTTCGGGGGAGATCATTCCGACGCCGATCACGGCCAACTTCCGCGAAGGCCTGACCGTGCTCCAGTACTTCATCTCGACCCACGGCGCCCGAAAGGGTCTGGCCGACACGGCCCTCAAGACGGCCAACTCGGGGTACCTGACCCGGCGGCTGGTGGACGTGGCCCAGGACTGCATCATCACCGATTACGACTGCGGCACTTTAGACGGCATCTCGGTCGAGTCGCTCCGGGAGGGCGGCGAGGTCATCCAGCGGGTCGGCGAGCGGGTCCTGGGCCGGACGGCCATGGGGGACATCGTCGATCCCTTCACCCGCGAGGTGCTCGTCCCGGCCGACAACGAGGTCGACGAGGAGGGCGTGATCCGCATCGAGGACGCCGGACTGGAGCGGGTCCAGATCCGCTCGGTGCTGACCTGCCAGTCCCGGCGGGGCGTTTGCCAGCAGTGCTACGGCCGGGACCTGGCCCACGGCAAGCAGGTGGACGTCGGCGAGGCCATCGGCATCATCGCCGCCCAGTCCATCGGCGAGCCGGGCACCCAGCTGACGATGCGGACCTTCCACATCGGCGGCACCGCCTCGGGCCGCATCGCCCAGACGGCCATCCGCACCCGGTTCGACGGGGTGGTCCGGTTCGAGAACCTCAAGACCGTCACCCGCCCCGACGGCGACACCGTGGCCATGAACCGGAACGGCGAGCTGATCATCGTCACCGCCAAGGGCCGGGAGCGGGAGCGCCACAAGGTGATTTACGGCGCCTCTCTCCGGATCAAGGACGGCGTCACGGTCGCCGCCGGAGATCTGCTGGTCGAGTGGGACCCCTACACCACGCCCATCCTGGCCGAGGTGGACGGCCGGGTGAAGTTCGGGGACATTATCGAGGGCGTGACCATGCAGGAGCGCGTCGACCCGGTCACCGGCAAGGCCAGCAAGGTCATCGTCGAGCACAAATCGGTCGACCTCCGGCCCCGGATCTCGATCAAGGACGAGTCGGGCCGCACCGCCCGGGTCGTGGAGACCAACACCGAGGCCCGGAGTCTGTTGCCCGAGCAGGCGATCATCATGGTCGCCGAGAAGGACGAGGTCCGGGCGGGCGACGTCCTGGCCAAGATCCCGCGGGAGACGACCAAGACCAAGGACATCACCGGCGGCCTGCCCCGGGTGGCCGAGCTGTTCGAGGTCCGCAAGCCCAAGGAACACGCCATCATTTCCGAGATCGACGGCATCGTCGAGTTCGGCAAACCGTCCAAGGGCAAGCGCAAGGTCATCGTCAAGCCGGCCGACGACGTGGGCGACCCCAAGGAGTACCTCATTCCCAAGGGCAAGCACGTCTCGGTTCACGAGGGGGACCTCGTCAAGTCCGGCGAGGCCCTGATGGACGGGTCGGCCAACCCCCACGACATCCTGGCCATCCGGGGCGTCAAGGAGCTGGCCCGCTACCTAGTGGACGAGGTCCAGGAGGTCTACCGCCTCCAGGGGGTCAAGATCAACGACAAGCACATCGAGGTCATCGTCCGTCAGATGTTGCGCCGGGTCAGGATCACCGACCCGGGCGAGTCCAATCTGCTCCTGGGCGAGCACATCGAGAAGTACCGCTTCGAGGAGATCAACCGGCAACTTCTGGTGGCCAAAAAGGATCCCGCCCACGCCGTGCCGCTCCTGTTGGGCATCACCAAGGCCTCGCTGTCCACGGAGAGCTTCATCTCGGCCGCCTCCTTCCAGGAGACGACCAAGGTCCTGACCGAGGCGGCCATCAGCGGCAAGGTGGATCATCTCCGGGGCCTCAAGGAAAACGTGATCATGGGTCGTCTCATCCCGGCCGGCACCGGCCTGCAGGAGTATCGCGACCTGGATCTGCCCGAGGACGAGACCATCGCCGCCTTCGAGGAGATGGAGGCCGCCCAGGCGGCCGAGGCCAGCGCGGCCCTGGAGGCGGCCGCGGCTCTGGGGGCCGGGGCCGAGGGCGAGACCGAGGCGGCCGAGGAAGTCGCCGAAAGTTCTTGACAAGCCTCGAGCGCCGATCTATATTTATAAATTCGAGTTTCCAAGGGGGGGGTGCCCTCCGCCAAAGGACGAAATAACCCGCCTGCCCCCGGGGGCCGGAGCCCCGGGGCGGCGGACATGCCATCGCAACCGGTCAACGGGACACGGAGTCGACATGCCCACCATCAACCAGTTGGTGCGGAAAGGGCGGCGGAAAATCGCGGCCAAGAACAAGGTGCCGGCCCTGCAGGCCTGCCCCCAGAAACGGGGGGTCTGCGTCCGGGTCTACACCACCACCCCCAAGAAGCCCAACTCCGCCCTGCGCAAGGTCGCGCGCGTCCGGTTGACCAACGGCATCGAGGTCACCAGTTACATCCCCGGCGAGGGACACAATCTCCAGGAACACTCGGTGGTCATGATCCGCGGCGGCCGGGTCAAGGACCTGCCCGGCGTCCGCTACCACATCATCCGTGGGACCCTGGACGCCGTGGGCGTGGCCGACCGTCGCCAGCGCCGCTCCAAGTACGGCAGCAAGCGCCCCAAGTAGGGGGCGACCGGGCTGGGGGCGACCGGGCTGAGGGTGACCGGGCTGAGGGTGATAAAGAGGAATTTCGGCGTCGCGGACAGGGTCCGGCGGCGCCGGCGCCCGGGTGGGGAGGTGACCGACATAAGGCGGGCCTCGAACGCTCGCCGCCGGACGGAGGACCAGGGGGCCGCATTCAAGAGCCGGCCTGGGCCGGCCAACGGAGGCCGGCCGGCGCGGCTCCGGCGGGGTTTCACCCCTGGTATCGCCGTTCGTGGGAGGTCAGAAACGTCTGTCCGCCCCTCGGTCCACCGGCCGGAGGTCACACAGAGTTTTTTTATTTTTGGCGAGGAGGCCATGCCCAGAAGGAGAGAGGTTCCCAAACGGGAGGTGCTGCCCGATCCCAAGTACCACAGCCGACTGCTGACCCGTTTCGTCAGCAGTCTGATGCGCGACGGCAAAAAGAGCGTGGCCGAACGGATCATGTACGGCGCCCTGGACAAGATGGCCGAGCGCACCGGCGAGGACCCGCTGCAGCTCTTCGAAAAGGCCGTCGAAAACGTCAAGCCTGTGGTCGAAGTCAAGAGCCGGCGGGTCGGCGGTTCGACCTACCAGGTGCCCATCGAGGTCCGGGCCAACCGGCGCTTGTCGCTGGCCATCCGCTGGCTGATCCAGTACTCCCGGTCCCGGCCGGAAAAGACCATGGTCGATCGCTTGGCCGGCGAACTCATGGACGCCGCGGCCGGCCGCGGCACGACCGTCAAGAAACGCGAGGACACGCACCGCATGGCCGAGGCCAACAAGGCCTTCGCCCATTACCGGTGGTAAGCAGTCTTGCTTGAGAGTCGGGGCGGCCCGACTCCTGATCCCCTTTTTTGGAGGGAGAGACATGGCCAAGAAGAAATTCGAGCGTACGAAGCCTCACGTGAACGTGGGTACGATCGGCCACATTGACCACGGCAAGACGACGTTGACGGCGGCGATCACGAAGCACCTTCAGATGAAGGGGATGGCGGAGTACGTGCCGTTCGACGAGATCGACAAGGCCCCGGAGGAGAAGGAGCGGGGCATCACCATCGCCACGGCGCACGTGGAGTACGAGACGACGAAGCGTCACTACGCCCACGTGGACTGTCCGGGTCACGCCGACTACATCAAGAACATGATCACCGGTGCGGCCCAGATGGACGGAGCGATTTTGGTGGTTGGGGCCGACGACGGCCCGATGCCTCAGACCCGGGAGCACATTTTGCTGGCGCGCCAGGTCGGTGTTCCGGCGATCGTGGTGTTTTTGAACAAGGTGGACATGGTTGACGACCCGGAGCTGATCGAGCTGGTGGAGCTGGAGCTTCGGGAGCTGCTGAGCAAGTACGAATTTCCGGGCGACGACATTCCGATCGTCAAGGGTTCGGCGCTGCGGGCGTTGGAGGCGGACGATCCCGACGCGGCGGACGCGGCCTGCATTTTCGAGTTGATGGACGCGGTTGACGCCTACATTCCGGAGCCGGTTCGTGACACGGACAAGCCGTTTTTGATGCCGATCGAGGACGTGTTTTCGATTTCGGGTCGGGGGACGGTGGTGACGGGCCGTGTCGAGCGTGGGACGATCAACGTCAGCGAGGAAGTGGAGATTGTGGGCATCCGTGACACGCACAAGACGGTGTGCACGGGGGTGGAGATGTTCCGGAAGACGCTGGACCAGGGTCTGGCGGGGGACAACATCGGGGTGTTGTTGCGTGGGGTGAAGCGTGACGAGGTGGAGCGTGGCCAGGTTGTGGCCAAGCCGGGTTCGATCATGCCGCACACGACTTTTCGGAGCGAGGTCTACATCCTGAACAAGGAGGAGGGCGGTCGTCACACGCCGTTTTTCAGTGGTTACCGTCCCCAGTTTTATTTTCGGACGACGGACGTGACGGGGGTGGCGACGTTGCCCGAGGGCGTGGAGATGGTGATGCCCGGGGACAACGTGTCGATGGAGATCAAGCTGATCACGCCGATCGCCATGGAGGACGGACTCCGTTTCGCCATCCGGGAGGGTGGTCGGACGGTGGGCGCCGGCGTCATCAGCCAGATCGTTGAATAG
>JAHJDS010000104.1 GCA_018812395.1 Pseudomonadota bacterium | reverse complement strand
TCGGTGACCAGGGGCACCGTGGCCTCGGCGATGCGACCCCGGACGTCGAGCCGCTCGGTGGCGTGCTTGGCCAGGGCGTCCTGGAGCGTCATCTCCACGGCGTGCTCGAGGCGCGCGCCCTTGGCCGTGGCGTTGATGGTCGTCGCCTCCTGGCTCTTGATCAGGTCCTGGCAAACGCCCAGGTAGGAGGCGAAGGTCGGGGTGCTGAGAACCGGCCGTCCGTCCAGGCCGTCCAGCATCACCTCGGACGAGGCCGACAGGGCTTGTTCCCGGCTCCGCCGGCCGACCACCCCCTCGGAGTGGGTGTGCCCGTCGCTGAAGGCCAGGTCCTGTCCGATGAGGATCACCGGGTCGGCCCCGAGCGTGTAGGCCAGGGACATCGCCATCATGCCCACGTTGCCGCCGCCGTTCAGCCGCGGCTCGCCCTCCCAGATCCAGGCCGGGCAGTTGCCCGTCGCGGCGTCCTGATGGGAGGCTACCAGGGGCCCCTGGTAGCGGGCCAGGAGCGGCGGATGGATCCGGTTCAGGAACACCAGCGGCAATTCGTCCTGCCCCCAGACGTCCTCCAGGGTCTCCATGTTGCTCACCGAGTAGTCCAGCGAGCAGACCAGATGGGGCGCCAGGTCGTAGGCCAGCAGGACCCGGACCACCGGCGCCGTGGCGATGATGACCGCCCTGTCCTCGTAGCCCCGCAGTTGGTGCACGTTCTTCTTGAGCGACGGCCCGGCCGAGACCACCACCGCCGGCCGGCCCGCAAAGGCCCCCTTCAGGTGGCTCAGGGACGAGGCCAGGCCGACGTAAGGCAGATTCAGCAACTCGTTGGTCGTCATCTCCCGGGACTTGACGAACTGGGTCGTCAGCCGGACGGTGAAATTCTGGAGCTCCTTCTTGGTGTGGTTGATCAGCTTCTGGAACGGCTCGCCCGAGACCATCAGGGCCGAGGGGTCGAACAGGGTGGCCACCTTGCGGCGATAGATCGGCACGGCCAGGGTCAGGAGCAGGAAGTCCACGGCCCCCTGGACCGGCAAGACGAACGCCAGGCGGTTCCGGTCGATCAATTCCGAGAAATCGACCGTGTGCAGGGCGTGGTAAAGGACCGTCGGGTTTTCCTCGACCACCAGGAACTTGTGCTCGCGATGGGCCACCTCCTCCACGGCCGCCAGGTTGTAGCCCAGGCCAAGGCCGAAAATGATGGTGTACTGGCCGGGTCCGTATGGGGAGGACTGATAGAGCGAACGGACGCCGGCCAGTGGTTCCTTCATGTCGTAGTAGTGAAAGGTCTGGCCCTGCCCGAGCTGAAACCGCAGATTGGGATAGCCGTCGTCGCTGCGCAGCAACTTGACCCTCGGGTCCGGGGCGGCGGACTGGACCCAGTGCCAGATCGGGGGATTCTTTTCCTTGAGGGCCGTCAGGTTTCGCTGGAAGATGGGGGTCACGATTCTCTCCCTGTGATCAAGTCGCCCTGATCGGTGATGCCAACCGTTTAATATCGCTAGGCTTATTCGCCTGGCGATCGGGCGCCGCCGCCCCGTCCCGCGCCGGCCGGGCACGGCGGACCAATGTTTCGGGCCATAAAGTAGCAAGTTCCGGGCCATTTAGCGGGGGAATTGTGAAAGTCTAACTACCTGAAATATGACTTAAATTGGCCAAGCGTCCACCACCCGCCAACGGGCGGAAATATTTTCCCCACCTAAGACCGCTCCCGAACCGCGGCGAAAAAGTCCCGCAACACCTCGGCGCACGGCCCGGCCAGGACGCCGCCCCGGACCTCGAGGCGATGATTCAGCCCCGGGTGGGCACTCAGGTCCAGGACCGAGCCGGCGGCGCCGGACTTGGGGTCAGCGGCCCCGTAGATCAGGCGGGCCACCCGGGCCTGAAGGAGGGCCCCGGCGCACATCGGGCACGGCTCGAGGGTGACGTACAGGCGGGCGCCGGTCAGCCGGTAGTTGCCCGCCCGGGCGGCGGCGGCCCGGAGGACCAGGATCTCGGCGTGGGCCGTGGGGTCGTTGGTCGAGACGGGGCGGTTGTGGTCTTGGGCCAGGACCCGACCCTCGGCGTCGGTCAGGACCGCCCCGACCGGCACCTCGCCCCCGGCCGCCCCGGCCCGGGCCTCCTCCAGGGCCAGGGCCATGTATTTTTCGTCTTCCATGGCGAAAGGGCTCATCAGACGTCGGCTCAGCGCACGTCGAAAAACCGGTGGCGGGTCCCCTTCTCGGGATCGATCCGGAACCGGATGGGGCGGCCGCACCGGGGGCAACGCCCCTCATAGGCGTCGCCCTTGGGGTTCTTGTAGATGCGGGCGTAGACCCCGCAGCACTTGAAATTGACCCCTAAAAAGGGCCTTTGTTCGACCATCATGTCTTCCGGTCAGATAAAAATGGTCGGGAAGGGCGGATTCGAACCGCCGACCCCGTGCTCCCAAAGCACGTGCGCTACCAGACTGCGCCACTCCCCGACGTTCATTTCACCAAGGCCGCCAGCTGGTCCCTCATGGCGGCCATGGCCCGGCCCCGGTGGCTGATTCGGTTCTTGGTCTCGAGGGGCAATTGGGCCATGGTCTGATTATACCCGGGCACGAAGAAAACGGGATCATAACCAAAGCCGTTTTGCCCGGCCGGTTCCCGGGCGATCTCTCCCTCGCAGCGACCCTCGAAGCTCAGGCACTCGCCGTCCGGACGGCACAGGGCCGCCACGCAGACAAAGGCGGCCTGACGCCAGCCCTCGGGCACGTCGGCCATTTCCGCCAACAACAGCCGGCACCGGGCCGCGTCATCGGCGTCGGGGCCGCCGTACCGGGCCGAAAAGACCCCGGGCCGGCCGTCCAAGGCGTCGACGCACAGGCCCGAATCATCGGCCAGGGCGGGAAGACCGCCGGCCCGGGCAAAGGCCCGGGCCTTTTTTATGGCGTTGGCCGTAAACGTCAGCCCGTCCTCGACCACCTCGGGCGGCGCGGCTAGGTCCGCCGGAGTGAGCAGGGTCACCCCCAGCCCGGCCAGGATCCGGCCGATCTCGCGGACCTTGCCCGCATTGGCCGTGGCCAGCACCAGCTTCACGACACGTCTCCGGTCGGGCCGCCCAGGACGCGCCGCTGCAGGTCCATCAGTCGTCTTGCCCCTTGCCGGGCCAGGTCGAGCATGGCCATCAGTTGCTCCTGAGTGAGCGGCGCCCCCTCGGCCGTGGCCTGGATCTCGATCAGCCGCCCCGCATCGTCCAGCACTAAGTTGGCGTCCACCTGGGCCCGGGCGTCCTCCTCTTGGTCCAGGTCCAGGACCACTCGGTCCTCCACCACCCCGGCGCTGACGGCCGCCAGTTGGCCGGAGAGGCCCGGGCCGGTCAGCCGGCCGGCCCGGGCCATGAACCGGAGGGCGTCGACCAGGGCGACAAAGGCCCCGGTCACCGCCGCGGTCCGGGTCCCGCCGTCGGCCTGGATCACGTCCGCGTCCAGGTGGATGGTCCGGGGGCCGAGGGCCCCCAGGTTGACCACGCCGCGCAAGGCCCGGCCGATGAGGCGCTGGATCTCGGCGGCGCGGCCGTCGACCGCGCCCCGCCCCCGTCGGCGACGCATGTCGGTCGCCCGGGGTAGCATATCGTACTCGGCCGTCACCCAGCCCCGGCCCGTCTCGGTCCGCCAGGGGGGAACCTCGTCCAGGACCGAGGCCGCCACCAGGACCCGGGTCCGGCCCCAACCGATCAAGGCCGAACCCTCGGCAAAGTCCAGGACCCCCCGCTCGATCGTCACCGGCCGGAGTTCGCCGGCGGCCCGGCCATTCCGACGCGCCCTCACGGGCCCGACTCCTCGAACTCGGCCATCTCCCGGTCGCTCAGGCCGAAGTAGTGACCCACCTCGTGGATCACGGTCTGTATGACCTGCCTTTTTATGGCCGCCGGGTCGCGACTGACGGCCACGATGGGGTCCTCATAAATTACGATCCGGTCCGGCATGATCGGCGGGGCCTCGACGCTCCGCTCCGGCAAGGGCACGCCCTGGTACAGCCCCATGAGCAGGTCCCCCGGCCCCAGACCCATCTCGGCCCGGGTGCGGCCGTCCGGGGCCCGTTCGACCACCACCGCCACGTTCTCCACCTTGGCGGCGAACGGTCCGGGCAACTCATCCATGGCCTCCTCGACCAGGCGGACGAACCAGTCGTCGGGCCGTCGGGCGGCGCCGGCGCGGGCCACGGGGGGTCGGCGCCTGAGACGCCTTCTGTGTTCCGGGCCGAACATGGGGATGTTTTAACACGACCCCGAGGGTCAAGACAACCGGTGGTAGTGGGTCAGTTTAAAAATAGTCTGACTTGACAGATGCTTGACCGGTCATGTAGACTTGGAACATGGCCGATAAGCCCAAAAAGAAAAAGCGCCCCCGTGATCCGAACCAGCTAGCACACAGCATCGTCAAGGACGCGACCGACCCTGAGCCGGATGCCCCGCCCGAGGATGACGGTAAGAACCCCCATGCCGTTGCCTTGGGCCGTCTAGGCGGCCAGAAGGGCGGTCGGGCCAGGGCCGCCAAGTTAAGCGCCAAACGGCGGAAAGAGATTGCCAAAAAGGCCGCTCAAGCCCGGTGGTCGAAAAAAAAATAATCGAGCCCCCAATTCCACTATATATTGTGTAACCACCATCAATTACTACTCAAATTATTACTTGAATGTTAACGTCAACATTCACGTGATGTATAGATTTGTTTGCCCGACATTCAAAAAGGTTGACTTTCCGGGCCACCGTCCCTAAAATAAAATTCAGAAACATATCAGCCGGGGGTTTGACATGCGAAATAACGGCCGAGATTTGGAGCGAATGTTAGAGGCCGAGATTCTCTATCACGAGCAAAAGCTGGCTAGGGCCAAAAGAGCACTTCGGGCCTATCGGGGGATGGAAGACACAACCACGCCCCCCGCCCGCCCTAGACAGCAGAAACCGGGGGTGGGGTTGCCGTGGAGCGAGTCCATAGACAAGGTTCTCCAAAGACTGGGAACGGCCACGCTTGCTCAAATACGTGAGGGCTTGGCAGACATGGGCTTGCCCGCCCATGAAAACAAATATCGAAACGCGATTTTTCAGGCTGCGGCCCGGAAGGCCCGGGTGGCCAAAAATGTGAAAAAAATTCGGCGCGGGGTCTATAAGTGGGTTGGCCCCCCGCCTGAACAAAAAAACGAGGGAGCCTCATCCTCGCACGATGATGGCTCCCTCTTAAAACTTGGAGGGGTGGCCGAACGGTAAGGCACCTGACTTAGGATCAGGAAAACGCTGGTCGGCGTTGTGCGGGTTCGACTCCCGTCCCCTCCTCCAATGCGCGGGCGACTTGGTGTTGGGTGGGGCTTTCCATCCATCGCCCAAGGGGTTCGATTCCCCTCGCCCGCTCCTCCTAAGCACCACAGGGGTGCTATACTCATATACTAATATGTGCATATACTCCTGTCAACCACATTAGCCAATAAATATTTTTTGCCCCAAACTGTCTTTTATGCTTGACGGGGCAAGCATGGGGTGATAGATTGAAACCATAAACAGGCTGTCACTCCAAAAGCGGGCGCAAATCCTGGGTTGTTTGGTGGAGGGGAACTCTATCCGCTCCACCGTCAGGATCACGGGTGCGGCCAAGAATACCGTCACCAAGCTCCTGGTGGACGTGGGCCGTGCCTGTGCCGAGTACCAAGACAAAACCCTTGTCAACCTGCCCTGCAAGCGCTTGCAGTGTGATGAGATATGGTCGTTCTGCCACTCCAAGCAAAAGAATGTCCCCGAGGACAAGCGGGGTGAATTTGGGTACGGTGACGTGTGGACCTGGACGGCGATCTGCGCCGACACTAAGCTGGTCCCTTCGTGGTTGGTCAGTAGCCGAGACTCAACCGCCGCCGCAATCTTTATGAACGACCTTGCCTCAAGGCTGGCCCATCAGGTTCAACTAACGACCGACGGCAATACGATTTATCTCCAGGCGGTCGAGGACGCCTTTGGCGGGGATATCGACTACGCGATGCTAGTCAAGCTATACGGGGTGGACCCCGAAGCTGAGAAGCGCTACAGCCCGCCCAAATGCCTAGGGACTGAGCGGACCAGGATCAACGGCAACCCTGACCCCGCACACGTCTCGACCAGCTATGCGGAAAGGCAAAACCTGACCATGCGTATGAGCATGAGGCGGTTCACCCGCCTAACCAACGCCTTTTCAAAAAAGGTTGAAAACTTGGCACACGCTGTGGCCCTTCACTTCATGTACTACAACTTCGCTCGGATTCACCGGTCGCTGAGGGTCACGCCCGCGATGGAAGCTGGTGTCTCCGATCACGTCTGGACTCTTGAGGAAATCGCGGCCCTGGCTGAACAGCCCCCCGAATTCACAAGTAAATTTTTTCCTTGACGCCTTGGTTCTTTATATTTACTATTGATATGAACTATTTCTCTAAGGAGGCAATCATGGCGAGCGCTTACCGAAAAAAGAAAGGGAGTGACACCTGGCACTTTTGCTCCAACTGCTCTAATTGGCCAACAGGCCATGGCACCTATGACGAACATACTTCTAAGCCTACTAGTGGTGAGCTTTGCGACCAATGCCTGGCTAAAAAGCGTGATCAGAACTGCCGCTAATTTGATCATTCTCAATGGACCACTTAACCTGAAATTCGCAGGTAACCCTGTCGCCCACAAAATAGAGGGAGGATAGGGTACCTGCGAATGGCACCCCCCCCTCCGCCGCGAAAGAATCAAAACAACTCAAACACACAACCCTGTTCTGGAAGTCTTTCGGCACCACGGCACGCCAGATATAATCGGGGACGTAGAAATCAAATTTGTCCCGGTGGCCGCACACTTTGCAAGTCTGATTTTTAAGCATTATTCCCTGGTCCACCAAACTGACCCACTACCCAACCGGTTTAGCGGTTGCCATTTCAGGCGCCAGATGCTAGGAATAGGGATTGTTTTCGCCGCCTGGAGCGGACGGCCGGGAGCCGGCCGTCCATTCGGCCTTCAACTTACGGGTTTCGTCATGTCCTTCCGGTTCAAGTGGCCCCTCATCCCCGCCTTCATCGTCGGTCATCCAGATCGTTTTCGCGGGCTCGTCGAAATCGCCTTTGCCG
>JAHJDS010000103.1 GCA_018812395.1 Pseudomonadota bacterium | reverse complement strand
GTGGGCCGGCAGGACCGGCTGCGGGGGGAGACCATCGCCGCCTTCATCGTGCTCGAGGCTGCCGCCGAACTGACAAAGGCTGACGTGATAACCCACTGCCGGGAGCATCTGGCCCAGTATAAAGTCCCGAGGACTGTCTCGTTTGTGGACTCCCTTCCTAAAAACCCACCGGGCAAAGTCCTGCGAAAGAAGTTGAAGGATGAGTAGGACTGGAAAATCACGATGAGTATTGCTGGGCTGTCATTAGCCCTGGCCGCGTACTTGGTGGCCTCGATCCCTTTTGGTCTCCTATTGGCCCGGGCCCTGGGCAAGGTCGATCCTCGCGAGGGAGGATCGGGCAATGTCGGGACCATAAACGTAGCGCGAACCGCGGGCAAGACGGCGGCAATTTTTACGCTGTGTCTGGACGCGGCCAAGGGGGGTGTTCCGGTCGGTCTATCTCTGTGGCTGTTTTCGCCTCTCGAGACGGCCGTGGTTGGTCTGGCGGCATTTCTGGGTCACGTCTGGCCCGTCTATCTTCGCTTCAGAGGCGGTAAAGGGGTGGCCACTGTCCTAGGAATCCTGCTCGTTGTGTCGCCCTGGGCGGGAATCGCCACGACTCTCACCGTGCCGCTTCTGGGGGTGCCCAGCGGATTCATGTCTGTTGGATCGATGGTGGCCTGTTTGTTGGCGCCGGTGTGGCTCCTGATATTGGGCGAGCCGATCGAGCTGGTAGTCATGTCCGTTATTCTGGCGTTTCTGGTGGTCTGGCGGCACCGGGAAAACATCTCCAGGCTCCTTTCTGGCAAGGAGCACCATTGGCGTAAGAAACATACCGAAGCGAACAGCCGGGCCCCTGACGAACTGCCGGATGAAAAGAACTGATGCGCCAAAGTGTCCACTGGCCCGACTGGCTGGACAAGGTCCTGGTGGAACGGGGCGCCCGGATGGACATCCGTAACCGGGCCGGCCGTACTCCCGAGGAGGAAGCCCATGAATTACTCAGCACTGTTTCAGCATGGAACTACCGCCTGGGCCCCATCATCGATTTTCTTAGGCGGCACGAATGAGTCAAGTCGATTTCCCAACCTAGGCTGGTCTGATTCAAATGCTGGTCAAGGTATTGCCCACATACCGGCACCGGTAGCGCCCCTGGCGCGATTAAAGATATCTCTCATTTATGCTTATTGGTAGCCTATTTGCCTTAGACCGATTTCGGCTTCATCGTCCGAGGCTAAACCCATTATATTTATCGAGTCGCGTGGGTCGACGGCCTCGGCGCGATGTTGCCCGGCCGGATTCGATGCGAATGAAACTTAATTGTCCTAGGTGTGCTCTCACCCGATGACCACCTAGCGTTGACTGCGGCATCCATTATAGTAGAATCCGTGGGACATGAGGATTGTCCAGCTTGGGACTCGTCCTCATGGGCTTGGCCAGATGCCACCCCGAAACTCCTCATCCCGACGGGACCAAGTAACCTTGACCAGCATGGACGTGCTCGCTCCCATGACTCCTTCACAGGCAGACCTTGTCCTCGACCGCCGCGATCTCATCGGCGGTGATCCCGATGTAACGCCGGGTGATGGCCGGGCTACTGTGGCCGAACTTGGCCTGGATGAGCTCGATGGGCACACCCTTGCGCCGGGCGTGGTAGCCCCAGGTTTTTCGTAACGTGTGGGTTCCACACCGCTCTTTCACCCGTACGGCCTCACACCAAGTCTTCATGAGGTACCAGGCTCTGACCTTGTCCAGCGGGCCGTCAGACCGCAGGGACTTGAACAGCCACTGGTCGGCCTCAGGATAGCCCACCTGTTCGAAATACCAGATCAGGGCGTCCCGGGCGTTCTGGTTGATCGTGACCTTGGCATCCCTGTTGGTCTTGCCCTCGCGGATCGTGAAGTGGGGCTGGACCTCGTAGGCCTCGTCCAGAACATCGCCCACCTTGAGGCTCAGTAGGTCCGAGATCCGCAAGGCAAAGTTAATCCCTAGGACGAACAGCAGGTAGTCCCTCGGATGGCCCTTGGTCTTGAGCATTGACCGGATGGCCATGATCTTCTTCTCGTCCCGGATCGGTTCGACGGCGTTTGACATCGGCCAATCTCCACTTAATGTTTGATTGGATTATGATGGCTTTCATTATGCAATTCAAGACCTTTTTTGCACGCCCGGGGCTTCATTCAGAGAATTGCAATTAAATTCAACATGTTAATGTTTTGGCTGGAGCATAATAAAATGTATATTTTATTATTCAGACAGGGCCTGATCCGCCGTGGTCAGGCCGCTTTTCGGCCTGGCCAGTATTGCAACCCGGTTCTCTGGTCACAGTCTGCGGGCAGGCTTCGCTACATCGGCGGCTGCCCGGGGCTTCAACACCTTCGCCATCAGGGACCAAACCGGCCACAAGCGGACCGACACCCTCAAGAAGCACGTTGTGGTTATGAGTGCGCCCCCAGCCCGAACACGTCACCAAGATCAGTCAGAGCTCGTTCAAGGGTTCCTTGTATTGATTTGCCCTTTCAGCCGAGTAACCCGCCGTAACCCTGGACCGATTTCTCTCGGGGTTACCCATGTTCCATGTAAGTCTTTGAATTAATAGATCATCTTAAACCGTAACCCCATAACCCCGGTAACCCCACTTCGCAAGAGAGTGGAAAAAAGCGGGCGATCGCTTCCAAATCATATGCTATGGATCCCGATTTTCCACTCCCTTCGGAATTCGGGGTTACCGGGGTTACGGGGTTACTTGTTTGTAATCAATTGTTATAATTGAAGTTTTCAGGCGCTCTCGGTAACCCAGACATTTTTTGTTGTGGGTTACTCGGGGTTACACCCATCTGGTTGGGATAGGCCGACTCCAGAGCGTCAATCCATGTCTAAATGTCATCGCTCACCGTTTTCTTCGTCATTCTCACCGGGCTCGGGATCATCGTCCAAGGTGGTGGGGTTGAAGTGATACGTCTTGCAGCGCCGGGACTCGCCGGGGATAACAGTGGTCTTCGTGGCCGACGGCTTTCCGTGATTCTCACCGGGATCGACGTAACCCATCTCAACTAAGTATTCGTTAAGACCAGTGGGGAAAGCAGCGGGCAGAATGTCATGTTTCAGGCGCTCCGGATGAATCAACCATCGCCAAGTACCATCCTCGGCACGCTTGCGGTAGCCACGGATTTCGGGTGGCCGGGCTGGCTGATCGCTGTTGTCCATGAGTCTGCCGTCTTTGACGATCGGATATTTACTGGTTTGCCCAAATACTTGCAGTTCACTGCGGATCGCGTCCAAGGCCCCCTTGATCTCGGCTGGGCCCGTGCTGCCCCGGAACGCCAAATAAGAATCAAAGCTCTTGATAATGCCGTCAGCCACGTCCTCAGCCGTCCAAGGTGCAATTCCTGCTTCGACCGCCAGCAGTCCGGCTGCACTGAACACTCCAAATCGGCCAGCTACCCGCTGTACCTGGGGGTCTGACCCCTGAGGAACCACCCTATCGACGAACCCTTTTCTCACTCGCCGAACTCTGTCTGCCACGGCAGGCAGGCCCCCCTTATGGGTAGTGATATGATCAAGAAAGGCTCGCCCTGGCGTTCCGTAGTACTTGGTCGAGACTTCTTTCAGGTAGCGGGCGAAGGCCTCCGGTGTTTCAAACTTATGAATATTTTCGAAGGCCCCCATGTTGGCCCCAGAGTCTATTGGAAGGTCAATCAACCGAACCTGTTGCCCCGCCTTGATTCGCCGCCCGCCTTCAGACACTTTGTTTGCAAGGGTCACCTCCCCGGATGATATAACAGGCACTCGCCATTCATGCCGAGGCCTGCCCGACCCGTCCCTTTTTGCTCGTCCTTTTCCGGTCCCACTTGCCACCATATAGACAATATCACCGGCTTGCCGTCCGTCCACTTGGCCCATTTCATCTAGAACCAGACAAAGATCACAGTGAGCCTGAGCCACCGACTCCAATGCGTTGTCCGTCACCCTCCACGACTGTAAAAATCCGTTTATTCCACCTCCGCCCCATACAGATCCCGCTACCATCAGGGCAGTGGTCTTACCTGTGCCGGACATGCCGACAAGGTGTATGCCACCTGACTCTTCGTCGACGAGGTGTAATAGTGGGCCACAAAGAGCCGCTGACAACACCAACAGCAGTCGGCTGTTGCCCACCGCCGATCTGCCGATATTTTCCCGCCAGGCTTCTAGTGTGCCGGACACCCGAAGTGCCGAAGCGTGCCTTGGTTCCGTCTCGAACACTAATCTCGCTGTTGAGTTGAGCGGGTAGATCTGGTCAGGCAACACAAACACAATTTGACCGGCCAACTCATGCCATCCGATCCGTTTGATCCAATAGGCCCTGGCCTTGACACTCGCCGCGATAAGGTAGTTCTTGATCCGCTTCTTGGTTTTGGGTTCAGCGTCAGCGGGTTCAAGCCCAGCAGCGGCCAATCGTCGCATCAAGCCGCTGTCGTCCGCCATTACAACAGCCACCTCGATAGGGACCTGTCGGGAGAGGCCGTCGGGATCGGTCATCTCCACCAACCTCCCCCAGTCCTCCGAGTCTGCATTGCGTATCTTGGCCACGACCCGGATTGGTGAGCACACCCGCTCCCAGGTTTCTCCATCCTCGCTTGACTTGGAAAGAAACCAGAGGCCGTCATCCCGGTGTTGGTAGCCAGCTGGCGTACCTTCCGGTTGATCCGCACCCGGCTCAGGCCGCTGGTCTGGATAAGGTACAAATAACTCGTATCGATCGAGTTGGTTGACTAGTTTCGGCATCCATCCTTCCTCCAGCGCGTCAGCCAAGTCCCACCCCTCCGGTACATCGCCACCGCGGTCAACGACTTGGCCGTCGGTGATCACCCTGTCTGAAGGCCACGCCAACAACTTCACCTCGGTGGCGCCGGATTCCCTGACCAGTTGAGCAACACTGTCGGCGTACTGCCGCCCTGACTCGTCGTGATCAGGGGCTATTACCACCCGTCGGTCCTTCAATGGCGACCAGTCGGCCTTGTGGGCGGCCTTGCTGCCGCCAGGCGACGTGACAACCACGGCACCTGGGAATAACTTTCGCGCCGCGTCGGCCGCCTTCTCCCCCTCGGTCACAATCACCCGGGCGCTAGGCTTTGCAGCGAGATGCTCGAGGCCATATAGCGGGCGGGGTGATGGGAATTGCTTCCATCGCCAATCGTAGATGATCTGATCACCGTGCTGGCAATAGGTCCGAGGCAGAATTTCCTTGCGATGCTCCGTAACGTCCCACCTGCATGCGTAGCCAAGCAATCGATTTTCTGAGTCCCTGTAAGCCCAGATACCCGATGGTGCGCCCCATTTGCTATGGGTAAAGGTCGGCTTGGGGGCACTGTCAGGAACTTGAATGATGGGCTTCCACTCGCCAGCCTGGGGCTTTTTCGGCTTTTTTGATGCTCCAACCGGCATAGATACCGTGTTCGGCATTCTTAGCCGATCGGCCAGCGCAAGAGCTGCTTCCACTTGGTTACATTTTTTCAGATATGCGTAGAGACTGACCAGATCGCCACCGCTGTCACCGGTGGCAAAGTCAGCCCACCGGCCGGTGTCGAGGTTGACCTTGAATGACCCCAGGCTATTATCGACCCTGGTTGGATTCAACGAGGCCCACTCGCGGCCTTGGACCTTGCCGCCCGGCAACCACTCCATGAGCACCGTTTCAACCCGGGCAAGTGCCGCTCGGTTGACTGCCTCGAAGTCCACCCGTCCGACAATTCGAGCCATTTTCAATTCCCTGCCCGTTGACTTTTACATCCCGGATCAGATGTGGAGTTACGCTTCCTTGTAGCGGCCCATTCCGCCAAGTCCGAAGTGCCATACAGCACTCTCGAGCCGAACTTGTGGTAGGCCGGGCCACCGCCAGTCAATCGCCATTTCTCCAAGGTCCGCCGGCTGATCCCCAGAAACCTAGCCGCCTCCGGGGTCGAGAGGAGTAGGGTGTCCATGTTGTCCTCCAATCAGAAGGCAAAGTTGCCTATCTGGTTCAAGGATAACCTGGAGTAGGCCGGTTTTCCTTAGTGAAGAATGGATTTCTGTTTTATTTTCAAACTGTTAATATAGGTTTGGGCGTCGCCCATCAATTTGTACCATTGGTCGGTTGGCGGGTATAACTTTACCTCGACCTGAGGCAGTTCAAGGTCTTCGGGAGGAGTCCATGTTTCCGAAAGACTGAGGACGGCCTTTGGCTCTGGATGGTGGTAGGCGGTTGTTTTGATCTCGGCCGCCTTGAATGCATAGGATGAGGATCTCGCCAGAAACGATTTAATGTCATTCTCATTATCCAATGGGTATCGTTTGCTGACTGACCAAGCCGCCCAAAGAGTTGCGGCGGGCTTAAAATCACTCCACATGCCCCAAAATCGCCTCATTATTTCCGCAATGTCTTTGGGTTGTGGTTCGAGTTTTCTTATTTGTTCTATTCGGCTTTTTATATAGATAGCCCTCGTTGCCACTTCTGATATACGATGAAACTCGTATATACAAATCATGATATGTAGCAAATCGCCTACATGTGTTCCCCTTTTACTTCTAGTTCGTAAAAGTCTCTCAACTTGCCATTGTGATTTCTTGTCTTCTACCCCAGCGGGGAAGATAGATGTCTCTTCAATCTTTTCCATGCAAGGGCGTAATAAATCACCAGCAAGTTTTTCCGTCTGTACAATATCGTCTCCGGTCAGGCCAAATGTATCAACTATTGAATTGACCTTCGTGTCAACAACCTTTTTGTATAAGCGCTTCATTAATTGAGTACGTTTATTCTCACTCTTTTCATGCGGATACAGCATTACGCCTTGCAATGTCAACGCTGCGTCTGTTCTTAGATTACCATGTCCATCTAGTATTGGGATAACAGGCATGGTGACTCCACAGATTATAACTATTTGGTTTTAGCCAGCCTCACGACTTTCGGCCTCGATTTCATGGCCTCATCAATCGTGGTTGAAATTTTGGTCGCGGCCTCTCGCAAAGGATCGGTGCTCAGATGGGCGTATCTTTCTGTCGTGCTCGACTTGCGGTGCCCCAAAAGAGCGCCGATTATTGGCAACCCCATCCCGTCCGCCGCGCCCACACTGGCGAACGAGTGCCTCAGATCATGCAGCCGAACGTCATCAAGGCCGGCCCGGGCGCGTATCCGCTCCCAGGCTTTTTGAAGTCCGACCAGGTGCGCCCCAGTCTTTCGGCCTGGGCAGACATACGGGTTACTGTCTTCAGGAACAACCTTTTCTAAATATTCCAGGGCCGGCTTACCCAGGGGGATTATCTTTGCTCCGGTCTTGCTGTCCGGGAGCCGGATTACGCCCAAATCGAAATCAACGTGCTCCCATTTCAGGGTTTGAATCTCTGACTTCCTGCATCCGGCCAAGACGAGTAGCCTGATTGCTGTCACCACGCTCGGATATTCGGACTTGTTGCGCTCGATTTCATCAAGCACTTTGCCCAGCCGGCCCAGTTCATCAGGGGATAGGAACCGCTCCCGCGCCTTTTCGGGGTACTTATCGACGTGCCTACAGGGATTGCTCCCGTCTGGCCTAAGCCCCCACTTTTCGGCCAAGTTGAACATCTTGGACAGTAGGGCCAGCGCCCGGTTGGCCTTGTACGGCTCGGCCCGGAAATCGTGATGGAGCTTGGCCGCGTCCTGACGGGTGATCTCGGCCACCTTTCGCTTGCCCAGGGCTGGGAGTATGACCAGCCGGAACAGCCGCTCATCCGCCTCGACACTTAGGGGTTTCTTTCGCGTTATGGCGTACTCGTTCATGTACCGGTCCGACAGCTCGGTTACGGTAATGGAGTGACGGTCGGCTTCTCGAACTTCAGCGGGGTCCTGCCCCCTGGCCGCCCCCGCAAGCACTTGGCGTGCCTCTCCCCGCGCTTCATCGGGAGTCAGGTGACCGTAAAGGCCAATAGTCACCTTACGGGTTCGACCTTGAGCATTGCGGTATTGAACGATGAAGGTCCGCCGGCCCGATGGCCGGACACGCAATCCGAAACCGGGCAGGTCTTCGTCCCAATAAACCTGTTCGTTGCCCGGAGTCGTCAGGCCGTTGATGAATCGTTTGGTTAGCTTGGTTACTGGCATAAGGCCGCCTCATAAACATCGTTTCCCGGGCGGAACTTCCCAACCATTAACGACGGCGCGCTCAAGGACCCGGAATCATCGCGCCGGTCATGCGGTCATTCTGGGAAGCATATGGGAAGCACTGGACCACAATTTGTAGCGTACCACCGCGTAATACGGAGTGCAATCATTTTTTATGTGGCTGGTCTTGCAAAGTAACTGGTGGTGGAGCGAAATCTGGCGTAGTGGCTCCGTGAAACTGGCAGTCATGAGGTCGAGGGTTCAAGTCCCTTCAGCTCCACCATAGAAATCAGGGGGTTGGGTCGAGAGGCCTGACCCCTTTTTCTTGGCTTGCACCCAAAATAGGATCCGGTGTCGGTTTTTTCGGCCCCGGTCCGGGCCCCCGCCTCTCTGGACCATCAGACGACCGATGAGGCCTACTCCGGGCGCCTCTTTAAGGCGGCATCATGAACCCCGGCCGGATCGACCTTAAATCCGCGGCCTCCCTGTCCCATAAGTGAGGTCCACCGCTCCCCTCACTTCCCGAAGAGCCATTGATTCGACATCACGCCTTGAAAATCTCATCCAGCCAATCGAATACCACCTCGCTCATCAGGCTCCGATTGCCGCCGATGCAATGGGAAGAGGCGCCTTGGTCGGCCCGGGTCATGACAAACTTCTTCTTGGGGTTGGGCAGCGCCTTCAGGCAGGCATTTATCTGCCTTTTCACTTCCTGGTTGGCGTACTCACCCTCGCCCACCAAGATGAGGACCGGGCAGGTGACCTTGGCGGGATCGAACTCACAGCCCCTGGCCTTTTCCGGCAAGCCGATGATGTTGGAAGGGTCCAAGCCCCAGCGCCAGGAAACGACTCCGGCGGTGGCCCGCTTGAAGGCCCCCCACTTTTTCAGTTCCTCCGGAGTGGCCTTGGCGTTTGGCATGTTGGCAAACTGCTTATACACATCGGTCACCACGGAGTTGACCACACAGGCCTTGATCCTTTTATCAACCGTTGCCGCCCGGGGGACGAAGTAGCCTCCGCCGCTGATGCCGTACATGGCCAGACGCTCGGGATCGATCTCCGGCTTTCCAAGGGCATAATCCAGTACGGCCTTGATGGGGACTTCGGTGTCGGGCCTGAAGAATTTGCCCTCCAGGGGAAGCATGCCCTGGCCTGGAATATCCACGGTCAGGAAATTGTAACCCCTCTTTATGGCGGCCGGAGCGATGTAGAAATACATCTCCTCGACAAAGGTCTCGGCGCCGCCGATCATGATCAGGGTCTTCCGCTTTTCGCCGCTGTTGTCCACCTTCTGGAAATAACCGGGTAAGACAGTCTTCTCAAAGGGTATCGCGAAATATTCCATGGGAGGGTCTAAAAGCCGGCCCGCCATTTTCAGGCACGAACGGCATCTATTGCCCAACTCTTTGAACTTCGGTTTATTCGGCAGCATTGAAACCAGCGCCGTTCGATAGTAATTGGAAGCCTTCATGAAAGATTCACTGGCGCTTACTTTGTGCCCCTTGGACGCCGCTTGCTTGCCTCTGGATTCAAGTTTGCGGGCCATCTTTTCCCATTCCTGCTGCCAGCTTGTCGGGCTTCCCTCCTCAATGTTGCCGACAACATAAAAGGCTTCACCTATTTCACACCCGCCAAAAGTCGTGCTTCCCAGAATCCACTGCAGGACGAAATCCATTTCCACATCGTCAAAATGGATCTTCACATATAGCCGATGGGCATCGTATTGCGTTTTCTGCCTCTTGAATTGGTCCGCGGTGCTGCGCTTGCCGGTTCGTTTTTTGGAACCCGATATTGAGGAGGCGGCTGCTTGGTCCACTGTGCCCAAAATGCCTGCCCCGCCGGCCATCGCCCCGGTGGCGGCCGCCCCGGACGCTTTCAAGAACTCGCGACGTTTCATGATGTCTCCCCCTAACGGCACATGGTCATAAAAGGTTGTCAGCCGGAACCGGCCCGAATTATCCAACTAACATATTCTATTTGACCCTGGCCAGGCAAGCAGATTCCCGGTCTAAAGCGCCAAGGCTGACCAGGCACCCGTGCCTACCTGAAGGCCAATTTCCCGGCCAGGCTCCTAATCCGTGTAGCCCCAGGGTATTATCAGAGCGCCAAAGCAACGCTCTCTCAGCCTTTGAAAACCTCATCCAGCCAGTCGAACACGACCTGGCTCATCAGGCTTCGATTCTCACCCAGGCAGTGTGAAGAGGCCCCCTCGTTCTGGTGAGTCAACACGAATTTTTTTCTGGAGTTGGACACCCCCTTCATAAATTCAAGTTGCTGCCGCCTGATTTCTTGATTGGCATATTCACCCTCACCGATCAGGTCCAGGGCCGGGCAGGTTATTTTGGAAGGATCATAAACATGGCCCTTATTGACCTCGGCCAAGCCTTTTATGTTTGAAGGCTTCAGGCCATAGCGCCAGGCGGTAACCCCGAAGGTGGCCTGCTTGAAAGCGCTCCATTTCCTTATTTCCTGGGGAGTCTGAGAGGAGAAATCCATTGAATGGAATAACTTGTAACCGTCAACCACGGCGCTGTTTACGATGATGGCCTTGATACGCTTGTCAAACGTGGCCGCCCGGGGGACGTAATACCCACCCCCGCTGATGCCGTACATGGCCAGGCGTTTGGGGTCAACTTCCCGGCGGCCGAGGGCGTAATCAACGACCGCCTTCAGGGGCACCTCGGTGTCGTGCCGAAAATATTTTCCCTCAAAGGGAAGCAGACCCTGCCCCGGGATGTCAACGGTGATAAAATTGTATCCCCTCTTTATGGTCTCAGGGGCGATGTAATAATACAAGTCCTCGGTGATGGTCTCTCCGCCACCGATCATTATCAGGGTTTTCGCCTTTTGTCCGGTTTTATTGGCCTTGATGAAATACCCGGGCAGCACCGTTTTTTCAAAAGGAATTTCGATAAACTCGACCGGCGGGTCAAAGAGTGCGGCGGCCTTCTTAAAAGTGTTTCGGCAATTATTTCCGGCTTTTTTACAACCGGGTTTGGTGGGGTCCATGGTGGTCAGCATGGCCCGGTAATAATTGGCCACTCTCAAAAAGGCCTCCCGGGCGCTTACCTTATGGCCGCCCTTCATGGACTCGGCCGCCCCTTTTGCGAGCCGTCGGGCCATGGTCAACCATTCGTTCTCCCAACTGCGGGGATTTCCGTTCTCCATGCGGCCGGCGGCATAGAAGGCCTCGCCGATTTCACACCCGCCGTTCCGGGTGGCCCCCAGGATCCATTGGAATGCAAAGTCCATAGTCGAATCATCAAAATGGATCTTCACATACTGCCGGTGAGCATCATAGACTTTTTTCTGTTTCTGAATTTGGCCGGCGGTGATGCTGTTGACGGTTTGCCTTTTTGTGCCCCGCCTGACCGAAAGGGCGGCTGATTGGTCCACTGTGCCCATAATACCGGCCCCGCTTATCATCGCCCCAGTGGCGGCCGCCCCGGACGCCTTCAAGAAATCGCGACGGTTCATGATGTACCTCCCCAAAAAAATGTGTTACTTGCAAGAGGTCGGCGGGAAGAAGGTCGGATTTACCAGCTAACATATTCCCGATCACCCTGGCGGCACAAGAAAAGATCCTATCCTCACCACCAAAGCCGACGCCACAATGAACCCACCACCGATAACGGGCGGAGTAAATGTGAGGCGGGTGGCGGTCCAAAGGATTGGCCACGCTTCGCCGAATCCAATGGTGCGCCGCCAATCCGTCAGCCGGGTCACGGCCACTCATGTTGGGCATCACCACATCAGTCAGGAGCAGATGAACCGGGCACGTGACATCTCGCCATACCCCCGCTGGTACGACCCCCGCCTCAAGCCTGGGGAGATAAATGTGAGGGTCACCCCGAAATTGGCCCGGCCGACAAGTGAGTATTCGGCCGGGCTAAGGGGCCAATTCCCGGCGACTCACCGGCAGACACCTGACCCGAATCCCGCAGGCGTTAAAGATGGCATTGGCCGTGGCCGGCGCGGTGGGCACGTCGGCGAACTCCCCGGCGCCCGAGGCGCCGAACGGGCCTCCCCGGCGGGGGACCTCCACGAGGTGGACCTCGAATTCGGGCATGTCCTTGGCCCGGGGGAGGCGGTACTTGGCCAGGGAGTCGGTTTCGGCGTAGACGTACTTTTCCGAAAGGGCGTAGCCCAGGCCCATGGCCATGCCGCCGTGGATCTGTCCCTCGACGTTGAGCCGGTTGATGACCGTGCCCAGGTCGTGCACCGCGGTGATCCGGAGCGCCTTTACCCGCCGCCGGGCCGGGTCAACGGCCACCTCGGCCATCTGGACGCCAAAGGAGTAGGTCTCCCAGGGCACGCCTTGACCCGTTTCCGGGTCCAGCTTGGTGGTGTCGGTCTGGTGGACCACCTTGTACAAGGTCGGCAGGCCCCGATCCCTCATTTCCCCATAGGTGGCGATCCGGTTTTGGTCCATGGCCTTCTTCAGTTCGGCCACGGCCAGTTGCACCGCCTTGCCCGAGACATATGTCTGGCGGGAGCCGGCCGAAAAGTTGCCGTCAGGGGTGTGGGCCGTGTCGGTGGTGCACAGATGGACCCTGTCCAGCGGATACCCCATGGTTCGGGCCGCGATCTGCCAGAACATGGTGTCCGAGCCCTGCCCCATGTCCGCGGCCCCGATCCAGACCTGCAGGTCGTCGTCGGGCCGGAGTTCGGCCCAGGCCTCGGACTTGTCCGGGGCGCTCCGGCCCGGCCCGAACCAGACCGCGGCCAGGCCGACGCCGCGTCTGACCTCGGGCGTGTTCGAGGCCCGGGCCTCTTTCACCGCCCGGCGGTAGAGGGGCCGCATCTTTTCAAAACACTCGGCCAGGCCCGAGGCGTCATCCAGTCGCTGGCCGAAGATGGTCACGTCGCCCGGGACGAAACCGTTTCGAGCCCTGATCTCCAGGGGATCGAGACCCAATTCGGCGGCCAACTCATCCAGGATCGATTCCACGGCAAAGGCGGTCTGGGGCGCGCCGAATCCGCGCATGGCGCCCTTGACGGCCGTGGTGGTGTAGACCGCCCGGCCCCTGACCCGGGCGTGGGGCCATTGGTACGGTCCGCCGGCGTGGACGATGCCGCGGGTGACCACGCTTTTGGAAAAAGAGGCGTAGGCCCCGGCGTCGGCCAGGACGTCCATGTCCAGGGCGGTCAAGGTCCCGTCCTTTTTGGCACCGACCTTGACCCGCATCGTAAACGGATGGCGCTTGGTGGTGGCGATGAAGGTTTCCGGTCGCGAGTACCTCATCCGCACCGGCCGGCCCAGTTTCCACGCGGCCAGGCCCAGGACCCCGCCCACGCTCACGTCCAGCTTGCCGCCGAAACCGCCGCCCATGGGCGTCTGGATGACCCGGACCTGATCCAGGCCGAGCCCCAGGGCCCCGGCGATGGTCTTTTGATGCTGGTGGATGTTCTGGCTGCCCGACATCACCACCAGACGACCGCGATCGTCCAGGTAGGCCACCCCGGCGTCGGGCTCCAAATAGGCGTGCTCGACGGCCTGGGTCGAATACTCCCGCTCGACGATCACCTCGGCCTCGGCCAGACCGCGTTCAATCTCGTTGTGAACGATGGGCTGCTCGAACATCAGGTTGGGGCGGTCCTCATGCACCCGGGGGGCCCCCGGCTCGAGGGACTCCGCCACGGTGAGCAGCGGCGGCAGCGGTTCGTATTCCACCCGGACACGTTCGGCGGCCTCGCCGGCCAGGCGCTCGGAGGCGGCCACCGCCGCCGCCACCGGATCGCCGATGAACCGCACCTTGTCCCCGCACAGGATTGGCTGGTCGTCGCCGGCCATCTTGAGGATGTTGGTCCCGGCCACGTCGTCGGCCGTCAAGACGGCCAGGACCCCGGGCCCGGCCAAGGCCGGGGCGACGTCGATGGACACGATCCGGGCGTGGTGATGCGGGCTGCGCACCAGGGCGACATGGGCGCACTCATCGACCTTCAGGTCGGCGGCGAACACGGTCGCCCCGGTGGCCTTGTCCAGGGCGTCGGGCCGGACCACGGCCCGGCCGAGGGTGTCCTCGCCTTCGGTCCTCAGCTCGATCGGGCCGACCTCGCCCCGCAGTCGGGCCGCGGCCAACTCCACCGCCTCGAAAATCTTCTGATAACCCGTGCAGCGGCACAAGTGCGGCTGGAGGGCCTTGACAATGGCGGCCCGGTCGGGACGGGGTTCCCGGTCGATTAGGGCCTTGGCCCGAATGATCATCCCCGGCGTGCAGAAGCCGCACTGAATGGCCCCGGTGCGGGCAAAGGCGACCTGCAGGGGATGCGGGTCGGACACGGTGCCGAGGCCCTCGATGGTCACTACTTCCCGGCCCCGGGCCTTGATCACGGGCGTCTGGCAGGCCAGCCTCACTTCGTTGTCCACCAAAACGGCGCACGTCCCGCAATGCCCCCGACCGCATCCCTCCTTGGCGCCGGTCAGTCCCAAATCGCGGCGAAGGACATCGAGCAGGCTCCGGGCCGGGTCCGCAACCACCCGGCGCGTCGCGCCGTTGAGCTTGAAGGTGATGTCTTGCATGCCCGTCCTCTTTCCGGCCGACGACGGTTTCCGACCCGATCAATTGCCGCTGGACAGGACCGGCCGGCCGAGATCCACGCCGAAACGTTTGACGTAGGGCCGGCACTTGGAGACCAGCAGGAAAATCGTCTTGTCCCTGAGGGTCGCCTCTTCTCCCAGAGTGTCGAAGTTGCCGCCGCCCTTGGCGATGATCAGGTCGGCCTGACCGAGCAGCTCGGCGGCCTCTGACGAACACCGCTCCAGGATGACCCCCGGCAGCGGTCCGTCGATGCCGCTGTCAACGACCCGGGCCGACCGGTCCAGACCCACGAAAAGGGCGTCATTCCGGGTGGCGTCATTGAGCGTGGGGCGGCTTCTGACCATAAAAGTGACGTCAACCTCATGGCCCTGTTTGACGACCTCGATCAGCAGCTTGTCGAACACGATCTCGCCGCAGTTGTCTCCGACGTAGACCATGGTCCGAGCGCCTTCGAGCCTGTTTGTAAACTCCTCGATCCTGTCAAACGCCAGGCGGTGGGCCAGTCTTGACCTGATCGAGGCCTCGACGTCGAGGTCGCCGTCCGACCACATCAGGTCGATGGCGTTGCCGGCGATGGCCAGTTCCACCGCCCGGGCCAAGGGGTTCGCGGCGGCCGACACCTGTGCGGCCAGCCGGGGATAGAGTCGCAGCCCGCGGTCGTTCTGCTCCCTTTTGACCGCCGCCAGGGGGTCGCTGTCCCCCAGGAGATCCATCATCCGGGTCATCACCAGCTCGATGACCTCGGGACTGGTCATGGTCCACTGTCGGCCCTGCAAAGGCGGCAGCCTCGCCACGTCGCCGATCAGCCTCCGGATCAGCTGTTCGTCATCGGTCGCCCGCCGGACCACGGCCAGGGACATTTTCAAGATGCAGGGAATGCAATCGGGCTCGATCAGCAAGTCCGCTCCTCCTCGGCCGCCGCCTCAGTTCCGATTGACGTGCCCGGACGGCACCAGGATTTTACACCCGTAGTCCGAGACCAGGTCCAGCAGACTCAGGGTCAGTCGGCGAAAGGCGGCGTTCTCCAATACCAGGCCGATGGTCTCCAGCGCCTCGGCCCGGCACTCGGAGACCACGTGCGGCGTGGCCCCCACCCTGACCCGCCAGTCACCCACCATGGCCAACCCCATTTGTTCGACGGCCGGGAGGTATTCGCGATCCAGGAAACGATCGAATTCGTAGTACTGGGCCGAATCGATATTGAAATGCTGGTTGAACTTGTAGCCCCGTTCGATCTCGACCGGCCGGGCCGTGACCCGGCCCGTGGGCGCCAGGAGCTTGCTGTGGTAGTCCCGCACCAGGGCCAGGAGGCGGGCCTTGAGATCCAGATAGTCCGGCCTGGTGATCAGGGCCTCGATCTCCTGGACGGACTCGGCCACGCCTTCGGCGATAAAGTAGGGCCCCTCGCCCGAGGCGACGTGCCAGGTGCCGACGATCCGCATCAGGCCGGCGTCACTTATCCGGGGCACGTATTCGTCCGTGAGGAAGCGGTCGAACCGGGCCTGCCGGTCGTGGATCGGATTCCAGTATTGGATAAGCTTGACCGCCATGCTCGCTCTCCGGCTAGGTGAGGTGACCCGACGGCACCAAAATCTTGCTGCCGAAACAGGTGACCATGGCCTGCAGCTCGGCGATCATTCGCCGGTATTGGTCGGAGGCAATGGCCTCGAGTATTCGCCTGACCGACACACAAGACCCCTCGACCACCGTGTTGGGGCCGGGGCCGATCCCGACGTACCAGCCGCCGATGAACTCGACGCCCAGCCGGGCCATGGTCGGCGCCTGGACCTCTCTCAGGAAACGATCATATTCCTCCCGACTCTCGCTCCGGAGGTCGTAGTGGTGATTGAACCGGCATTTTCCGTCCACCGGAAGTCCCACCCCGCTCACCTCGCCCCGGGGCGATAAAATCTTGCTCTTGTACCCGGCGATCATGAACCGGAGCAGGTGATCGAGCTTCTGGAAATCGTCCTGGTCCAAAAGCTCGTTGACCCCGGCCATGGACTCGGCCACGCCCTCCAGAATGAAATAGGGGCCCTCCCCGGCGGCCACGTGCCAACTGCCGACCATGCGCATCAAGCCGCTGCCGTCGATCTGGGGGATGTAGTTGTCGATCAAGAAACGGTCGAACTCCCTTTGGCGCCCGGACAGGACGTTGAAGTACTG
>JAHJDS010000102.1 GCA_018812395.1 Pseudomonadota bacterium | reverse complement strand
CGCCTGAAGGATCATCTCGGCCGCCCCGGCCTCGGCCAGGGCCCGGGCGTTTTGTTCCTGGTGCCCGGCCGCGGCAAATGGATAGGGGATCAGAATGGCCGGCACTCCGGCCGCGCTCAGCTCGGCCAAGGTGGTCGCCCCGGCCCGGCAGACCGTCAAATCGGTCCGGGCGTAAGCGGCGGCCATGTCGTGGATGAACTCGTGCACCTCGGCCTGGAGCCCGGCCCCACGGTAGGCCGCCTCGACCTCGGCCGTCTGGCCCGGCCCGGTCTGATGAATGACGCTCAGGCGGTCGGCCGCCCCGGCCAGGGCCGCCGCCGCCTGGACCATGGCCTGGTTGATGGCCCGGGCCCCCTGGGAGCCGCCGAAGACCAGCAAATGGAAGCGCCCGTCCGCCGGGCGGGGCGCCCCGGCCGCCGCGGCCACCTCGCGCCGGACCGGGTTGCCGGTCAGGACGCACTTGGCCTCGCCCAAGATCCGGGCCGTCCCGGGGAACGAGGTGAAGACCCGGGCCGCGCGGCGGCAGAGCCACCGGGTCGTCCGGCCGGGCATGACGTTTTGCTCGAGGAGGACCAACGGGACTTGCCGCCGCCCGGCGGCCAGGCCGACCGGGCCGGCCGAATAGCCGCCCAGGCCCATGGCCAGGTCGGCCCCGAAGTTTTTGAGAATGCGGCCGGCCTCGATCACCGCCCCCGGCAGCCGGATCAACACCGCCAGCTTGGCGAGCGGGCCGCGGCCCATCAGTCCGGCCACCCGAATCGTCTCCAGGGGGTACCCGGCCCGGGACAAGACGTCGACCTCCAGGGGCCGGCCCGAGCCGATGAACATCACCTCGGCCCCGGCCAGGCGCTCCAGCTCCCGGGCCACGGCCAGGCCCGGAAACAGGTGCCCGCCCGTGCCCCCGCCGGCCATCACGACCTTGAGGCCGCCTTGTTTTTGCTCTGCTGACGCCACCGTTGCTCCGAGACGTTCATCAACACGCCGACGCACATCAGGTTGACCCACAACGACGAGCCGCCGTAGCTGATCAGCGGCAGGGTCATCCCCTTGGTCGGCAAAAGACCCATCACCACCGCCACGTTGCCGAAGGCCTGAAAGCCCACCACCAGGGTCGCCCCCAGGGCCAGGTACGTGCCGAACAGATCGGGCGCCTCGGTGCTGACCTGGATGCCCCGCCACACCAGGAGGAAAAACAGGCTCAGCACCGTCGCCACGCCGAAAAAGCCCAACTCCTCGGCCAGGACCGAGAAGATGAAATCCGTGTGCGGCTCGGGGAGATAGAGCATCTTCTGCCAGCTCTCGCCCAGGCCCATGCCGGCCAGGCCCCCCGAGCCGAAGGCCAGTTTCGAATGCCAGACCTGGTAGCCCGCCCCGGCCAGGTCCTGCTGTTCGGGCAGCCTGAGCAGCGAGGCCAGCCAGGCTATAAGACGCTTCCAGCGGTAAGGGACCAGGACGACCAGCAGGGTCATGGCCGCCGCGCCCGAGGCCGCCAGGACGGCCAGGTACCGCAGCCGGGTCCCGGCCACGAACATCATCGTCAGACCGATCAGGATCAGGATGACGGCCATGCCCAGATCCGGCTCGATCAGGACCGGTCCCACCAGGACCAGCACCGCCCCCAGGGGCCGCAGAAAGCCCGTCTTGAGGCCCGGCAGCTCCTTTTGGCGGCGGCTGAGATACGCGGCCAGGAAGATGACCAGGGCCAGCTTGGCGAACTCGGACGGCTGAATGGTCAGCGGCCCCAGCTTGATCCAGCGCATCGAGCCGCCGGCCTTGAACCCCAGGCCGGGCACCAGGACCAGCACCACCAGCAGCGTCCCCAGTCCCAGGATCATCGGCGCCGCCGGGTACAGGCGGCGATAATCGATCCGGCTCAGGAGCAGCATCACCCCCAGGCCGGTCAGGGCGAAGATCAACTGCCGAGTGAAGAAGTGGGCCGCGTCGCCGAACCGCTTGGCCGCCAAGACGTGGGAGGCCGAATAAACCATGATCAGCCCGAAACAAAGCAGGGCCAGGACCGACAACAGGAGGACGTAGTCGGTGCGTCGTTTTTGCTCGGGGGCCGTCACGCCGGATCCTCCACCAGCCGCCGGAAGTGTTCGCCCCGCTCGGCG
>JAHJDS010000101.1 GCA_018812395.1 Pseudomonadota bacterium | reverse complement strand
TCCCAGTACCCCGCGAACACGGCCATGACCCTTCCGGTCCGGTACTCCATGACCAGGGCCGCGGACCGGTCGTTGTCCTTGTCCTCGGCGTCCGGACCCCCTTCGGCCACGTCGGCGACGACGATGTAGAAGGCGCCCTTTGCGGGCAGGCCGTAGATTTTGATCGGGCCCTTGTCCAGGTCCACGAACCGCCGGGTTTTTCGCTCCGGGGTGTCCTGGATCTCCAGATCACACACCCGGAGGGGTCTGGACTTGCTGGCCTTGAGTAACCCTTCCGCAATTGCCCCCTGATCGAAGGCCGAGGCCCCCCGGTGCAGGAAGGCCTCATCCACCGTGGCCGGGTACTCCCGCTTGAACTTGTCGACGTCACCGCCGCAGGTGTTGCGGATGGTCCACTTCCGCCAGTGGAGCTGCTCCCAGGTGAGGCCCAACTCATCGTGAAGTCTTTTCTCCTCACTCGGGCCCGCCTTGCCGTCGATCACCTTCGGGCGGTTGACTTCCTCGATGAAGGCTCGCTTCTCGTCGAAGTCCTTGAAGGCGAGGGCGTTGTCCGGGTTTTCGTGCCAGGGGAAGAAAACCAGACGGAAGTCGTTGGCCCCGATCTCGGCGTCCTTCACCAGGTCGTAGAACAGCCCCGAGGGCTCTTTCCCCGTGGACTCGGCGATGACCATCGTGTCCGGATGCGAGGGGACCGTGGCCATGACGGACGTGAAAACTTCGCGGTCCCTCTCCCTGTGTTTCGGCCAGATGCCCACCTCTGAGAGATGGGCCAGTTGATACGTCCCCGACCGGCCGGCGTCCTCGTTCTCCGCCGACTCGATGGTGATCCCGCTCAGCAGCCCCGGGTTCTGGTTCCGGGTCTTGCTGTCCGGGTTCTCGAAGACCAGCTCTTTCTTGCTCGAGTACCGGGCCAGGGGCTTCAGGTTGACCCGGCAGTCGGCGATTTCGGCTTCCTGGTCCGCGTGGTCGTGGAACCGCTTGTAGATGGCTAAAAGGTTGCCCGAGGCCTCCCTCTTGTGGGCGATGGCGATGGCGTGGCGGCCGCTGCGGGTCGCCGCGTCGTGATAGATGATCCCGCCCCCGCCGGTGGTCCCGCCCACCTGCCGGAACTTGACGACAACGATCCGGACCGGAAGGCCGGCCTGCCGCTGCTCCTCGACTACCTCCCAGAGCTTGATCTGCTCCAGGTTGGGGTGGAACGGCTGCAGCCCCTGGGTCTTGGTCAGGATTTTCAGGTGTGAGGCATACTCCAGGAAGTTCAGGAGTCCGGGGCGGTCCGGGTTGTCCGTGACGTACCGCTCGATGGGGACCGGCGCCGCGGGGCCCATTTGATCCCCGGGGCCGGGGGTGACCAAGGCCAGGGCCTGCTGGGCCGTCTTGGCGATACCCACCACCTGACTGGCCGCCCACAGCCTCTGGGACCCCTGGGCCTCTTTCAGGGCGTCCAGGGCCGCCTTGCGGGCCTCGTTGACCAGGACCTCGGTGGTGACGATCTCAAGGGTCCGCTCTTCGACCACCTTGGCCGTGATGTTTTTTTCGGCCCGCTGCCCCGCCTCTGCCTCGATCTGCTGTTGCTTGGCGACTCGCTCTTCGTACCACCCTTCGGCCCGAGCCCTCCTGTCCAGGGCGCTCAGGCTCACTCCGAAACGCTGTGCCGTTACTCGGAAACTGGCCTTGGGGTGAGTGATGTACCAGGCCTTGATCGTCGGCCAGTTTGGCTTGCCCTTTTGGGGCCCACTCAGGTCCGCGTCGTTTTCGCCGTCGTTTTTCGCGTCGTTTTTTGCCGCCGCGTCGTTTTCGGTCTCCGTCGTTTTTTTTTGAGTGCGCCAACCCCGGATCCGGTTCTTGGTCCGCAGGGTGCTGTCCGGGATACCGAACCGCTCCGCGATCGAGGTCAGGTCCTCGTCAGGATGCTCCTCGACGTACCGGCCGATCTCGGCCCACTCGGCCGGGGAAAGCCGCTTGTTACCCTTTTTGGGAGGCACATCATCGATCCTGCCGCTCTGACCATCGACCGGCCGCGCTCAAATGATTCATGTCCGCCTCGTCCAGGCCGAAGATCTCGACGACCCGGTTGAACTGCTCCACGTCGTGAGGGACCACCTTCCAGACGATCTCCCCGAATTTCGTAAATTTGGGCTCGCCGTGGGGTCCCTCGGCCTGGCGGAAGTGTAGGAGCTCGTGGAAGATCAGCCGCCGGCGCTGATCGTGGTCCCTGACAACCCACTCCTGCATCTGGACGATGACCACCAGGGAAGGGGTGAATCCTGCTAGAACCGCCAGGGCCTCTTCAAAGATGGCCCGTTTCCAGCCTTCTCCCTGGATCTGAGGCACCCAGGCGATGGCCGCGGCGTCGGCTCCCCGGAACTTCAGGGCGTCGGCATACTGGAAGTAGGCGATCGGGACGCCGTCCAGGTGTTTCAGGTCTTTGGGGAACTCCTTGATCAGCCCCTCGCCGATGGCTTTCGCCTCGGGGGCGTCAACTATTCCGGTCCCCTCGAGGTGGATCCCGTTGCTTTCCGCCTCGGTTTGGACCATGGGCCGCCTCTGTCCCCCGGCCAAATTCAAGAACGTCCGGGCCGCCGACCCCAGACTGGCCAATTCACCCGGCTTCAGCTTGCCCTGATTATTCTTGAGGGTCTGGACAACGCTGAACAGGCCGGCCTCGCCCAGGCGGGTCCGCACCGTGGCAGGGTCGATACCCTTTTCACCCCGGCTCATGACGCCGCCCCCAGGACGTTGGCCCTGACGTGCTCGGCCAGGGCCTTCATGAACAGGGGCGGGACCGAGTTGCCGATCCGCTCCTTGGCCTGGGTCTTACTCCCCACCCATTGGAACTGGGGCGGAAAGCTGCCCAGGATCGCCGCCTCGAGGGTCGTCAGTTGCCGGGGGACGTCCCACCGCCAGTGGAGGTGGGTCTTGGTCTGGGTCCGGCTCGGCCGGTTCGGATCGAGACGGGCCGAGTGGAACGACCCGACGTAATGACCTTGACGGGTCGGACGTCTGATCGAGGCCTTCCGCAGGTCCTCGTATGGCTTGGCGACGTGCCAGGCCTCGATGACCGCCTCTGAATGAGCGCCGGGCTCGCCGGGCGGTAGATGCCCGATGGCCTGGAACACGGTCACCGGCCGGCTCTGGACTTTGGGGTGACTCGGCTTGACGCCTAAATCATCCCGGACGCCGATAAAGATCATCCGTTCCCTGAACTGGGGAACGGAGAAGTACATGGCGTTCATCAGCCGGGCCGAGACCCGGTAGCCCGTGGCCTTCAAATGACGCATGGTCTCGGCGAAGACCAGCTTCATCTTGCCCCGGACCATGCCCGAGACGTTTTCCAAGAGGAGAGCCTTGGGTCTCAGACCCTCGAGAAGCCGGACGTACTCCCAGAAAAGCTGGTTGCGGTCGTCGTTCAGGTCCCGGGCGCCGGCCAGGCTGAACCCCTGACACGGCGGTGAGCCGTCCAGGACGTCCAGTTGGCCTTGACTGAGGCCGGTGGTCCTAAAGACCTCATCGACCGCCAGGTCGGCGATGTCACCGTGAAAGACAGGGACCCCGGGGAAGTTCAGCTTGAACGTGGCGACCGCGTTGTCGTCCCAATCAATGGCCAGAAGCTCCCGGAAGCCGGCCATGGAGTAGCCCAGGGACGACCCGCCGCACCCGGCAAAGGCCGAAACCACCGTCGGGGCGTCCGGTTCCCGGGGCGCCGCGTGCAGGGCCCAGGCCGCATCGAGCAGGTCCGGGTAGCTCACGCCGCCATCCCCGGACGCAG
>JAHJDS010000100.1 GCA_018812395.1 Pseudomonadota bacterium | reverse complement strand
CTACGAAAAAGACGGTCCGATCCTGACCATCACCTTCAACCGCCCCAAGGCCCTCAACGCCCTGAGCCCCGACGTGGTCGCGGAGTTCGCCCGGTGCGTCACCCAGGCCGAGGAGGACGACGAGGTCCGGGTGGTCCTCATCACCGGCGCGGGCAAGGCCTTCATCGCCGGAGCCGACATCTCGGTGATGCAGCACTTCGGGCCGCTCCAGGCCAAGTGGGCGGCGTCGCAAGGTCAGGCGGCGCTGTTCCAACTGGAGAAAATGCCCAAGCCGGTCATCGCCGTGGTCAACGGCTTCGCCCTGGGCGGCGGCTGCGAGTTGGCCATGGCCTGCGACTTCGTCTACGCCTCGGAAAAGGCCAGGTTCGGCCAGCCGGAAATAAACCTGGGCATCATCCCCGGCTTCGGAGGCACTCAGCGCCTGCCCCGCCTGGTGGGCAAGGGCCGGGCCAAGGAACTGTCCATGACCGGCGACATGATCAGCGCCGCCGAGGCGATGCGCATCGGCCTGGTCAACAAGGTCTTCCCCCCGGACCAACTCATGGACGAGGCCAAAAAGGCGGCCCTCAAAATCGCGTCCAAGGGCCGGGTCGCCTTGAGGGAGATCAAGCAATTGATCGACCTCGGTCCCGAGATCGACCTCAAGAGCGCGATGCTGATGGAGGCCAACGCCTTTGGCGTGTGCTTCGGGTCCGAAGACGCGGTTCACGGCCTGAAGGCCTTCCTGGCCAAGGAAAAGCCGGAATTCACCGGCAAGCTCAAGTAGACCGGAGAGGTTCGACGTGGATTTCGCCCTTAGCGAAGAATACCAGATGGTCAAGGACACGGCGGCCAAGTACGCCGACGAGCGGCTCAAACCCATCGCCGGCGAGTTGGACCGGACCCACGACCACCCCGAAGACGTCTGCCGGGAACTGGGCGAGCTGGGGTTCATGGGCATCGCCGTGGGGGAGGAGTACGGCGGCGGCGGCATGGACAACCTGGCCTACGTCCTGGCCCTGTCCGAGATCAGCCGCGGCTGCGCCTCGACCGGCGTGATCATGAGCGTCAACAACTCGCTCTACTGCTTCCCGGTGATGAAGTACGGCACCGAGGACCAAAAAAAGAAATACCTGACCCCGGTGGCCGGCGGCGCCTCCTGCGGCTGCTACGGCCTGACCGAGGCCGGGGCCGGCTCGGACCCGGCCGGGATGAAGACCACCGCCGTGCTCGACGGCGACGAGTGGGTGCTCAACGGCGAGAAGAAGTTCATCACCAACGGCAACGTGGCCGACTACGCCGTCATCGCCGCCTACACCGACAAGGCGGCCGGGTACAAGGGCATCAGCTCCTTTGTCGTGGATCTCCGTAACACCCCCGGCTTCAGTGTGGGCACGGTCGAGGAAAAAATGGGCATCCGGGCCTCGGGCACGGCCGAGCTGGTCTTCGTCGACGCCCGCGTACCCCGGGAGAACCTCCTCGGCGAACCGGGCCAGGGGCTCCGGCAGATGCTGACCACCCTGGACGGCGGCCGGATCGGCATCGGCTCCCAGGCCCTGGGCATCGGCCGGGCGGTGCTGGAGGAGGCCGTCGAGTACGCGGGCGAGCGGGAGCAGTTCGGCAAGCCCATCGCCGCCTTCCAGGCCATCCAGTGGAAGCTGGCCGACATGGCCGTCGCCCTGGACGCGGCCGAGTTGCTGCTCCTCCGGGCGGCCTGGCTCGAGGATAAGGGCCGGCGCTTCGAGAAGGAGGCGGCCATGGCCAAGATGTTCGCCTCTGACGCGGCCATGAGCGCGGCCATCGAGGGGGTGCAGGTCCTGGGCGGTTACGGCTACTGCATGGACTACCCCATGGAGCGGCACATGCGCGACGCCAAGATCACCCAGATCTACGAGGGGACCAACGAGATCATGCGTCTGATCATCGCCCGCAACCTGCTGGGCAAAAGGTAGCCTTGTCCCCCGGGGAAGATCGGCCGGCCGCCCTGGTCCAGGGCATCCTCGAGGGGGACGTGCGGAGCGCCGCCCGGCTGATGCGGGCCATCGACGACCACGACCCCGGGGCCAGGGAGGCCCTCAAACAGATCTACCCCCACACCGGCCGGGCCCACGTGGTCGGCATCACCGGGCCCCCGGGGGTCGGCAAGTCCACCCTGACCGACCGCCTGGTCGAGCGCTACCGGTCGGACGGCCAGACCGTGGGCGTGGTGGCCGTGGACCCGACCAGCCCTTTCACCGGCGGGGCCATCCTGGGCGACCGCATCCGGATGCAGCGCCACGCCACCGACCCCGGCGTGTTCATCCGCTCCCTGGCCACCCGGGGGCAGTTCGGGGGGCTGACGCCCTCGACCCGGGCGGTGATCGACGTCCTGGACGCCATGGGCAAGGCGGTGATCATCGTCGAGACGGTCGGCGTCGGCCAGGACGAGGTGGACGTGGTCGCCGCGGCCCACACGACGCTGATCGTGACCGTGCCGGGTTTGGGCGACGACGTCCAGGCCATCAAGGCCGGCCTGTACGAGATCGGCGACCTGTTCGTGGTCAACAAGTGCGCCCGGGAGGGCGCGGCCAAGACCGTGAGCGAACTGCGGGCCCTGATCGAGCTGAATCGCCGGCCCAGGGAGGAGGCGGACCCCGAGGCCTGGGTGCCCGCGGTGTACGGCACCGAGGCCCTGGCCGGTGAAGGCGTGGCCGAACTGGCCGCGGCCATCGACCAGCACCGGGCCTGGCTGCTGGCCGATGACGGCCGCCGGCTGGCGGCCTGGCGCCGGCGGCAATTGCGCCAGGGCCTGCTGGACATGGTCCGGGAGGAGCTGTGGCGCGTCGCCCGGACACGGCTCAGCGACGAGGGGATCGAGGCCGGCGTCGACCGCATCGCCGCCGGCCGGGACGATCCCTATTCCGCGGCCGAGAAGTTACGGGACACCATCCTGGGAAGGGGGGACGGATAATGTCTCTACTGGAAGGAGAGGAAACGGCCCCGGCCGAGAAAAGGCTGTCCATGGGCCAGCGCATCCGCCGATTCCGCGAGGAAAAGTCGTTCAGCCTCCAGCAGGTGGCCAACGAGACCGGCCGGTCCGTGGAATACCTGGAGCAGGTCGAAAACGACAAGATCATGCCCCCGGTGGCGGTGCTGCTCCAAATTTCCCGGGCCCTGGAACTCGAGTCCGGGGCGCTGCTCAAGAACGAGGTCGCCCAGGCCGAACGCCGGGCCGAGGAAGGCCGCAAGCGGACCAGGCATTATTCCTATCAGGTCCTGACCCCACCCTCGGGCAAGCGGCACCTGTCGGCCTACATGGTGGGCATCGAGCCCCGCACCGAGCACGAGGGGCCGTCCTACCAGCACGAGGGCGAGGAGTTCGCCTACGTCCTGTCCGGTCAGCTCGAGTACACCATCGGCGACAACGTCAACCAACTGGCCAAGGGCCAGAGCCTACACTTCAACTCGAGCCTGGTCCACAAGCTCCGCAACCCGGGCGACGAACCGGCCGAGTTGCTGGTCATTCTGTACACCCCCTGAGAGGTGCGGTTCATGGCCTACGTCCTGACCGAGGAACAGCGGCTCATCCAGACCATGGCCCGGGACTTCGCCCAGAACGAGCTGATCCCCACCGCCGCCGAGCGGGACCGAACCAAGGAGTTCCCTTGGGAAATCCTGGCGCAGATGGGCGAGTTGGGCTTTTTGGGGATGATGATCCCCGAGGAGTACGGCGGCGTCGGCCTGGACGCGGTCAGCTACGTCTGCGCCCTGTCGGAAATCGCCTACGGCTGCGCCTCGACGGCGGTGGTGATGAGCGTGCAGAACTCGGTCTGCTGCGAGCCGATCGTGGCCTGGGGGACCGAGGACGTGAAAAGGCGCTTCCTGCCCCGGCTGGCCACGGGCGAGATCCTGGGCAGCTTCGCCCTGACCGAGCCCCACGCCGGCTCGGACCCGGCGGCCCAGCGGACCACCGCCGTCAGGGACGGCTCCGAGTGGGTCATCAACGGCACCAAGCAGTTCATCACCACCGGGGCCAACTCAGGGGTGACCGTCGTCACCGCCGTTACCGAGAAAGAAAAACGCCACGGCGGGGTGACCGCCTTTCTGGTCGAAAAGGGCACGCCCGGCTTCAACGTGGGCAAGGCCGAGGAAAAGATGGGGCTGAGGGCCAGCGACACGGTCCAGCTCGTCTTCGAGGACTGCCGGGTGCCGGACGAAAACATCCTCGGCGGCGAAGGGATGGGCTTCCGCATCGCCATGACCGCCCTGGACTCGGGCCGCGTCGGCATCGCCGCCCAGAGCGTCGGCGTGGCCCAGGCCGCCCTGGACATGGCCGTCGGTTACGCCAAGGAGCGCGAGGCCTTTGGCAAGCCCATCGCCATGCACCAGGGGCTCCGGTTCATGATGGCCGACATGGCCACCGAGATCGAGGCCGCCCGCCTCATGATGTTCAACGCCGCGTCCATGAAGGACCGGGGCGAACACTTCACCGCCCAGGCCTCCATGGCCAAGCTCTTTTCGTCGGAGATGGTCAACCGAGTCGTGTCCCGGGCCCTTCAAATACACGGCGGCTACGGCTACTGCCAGGAGTTCCCCATCGAGCGGCTGTACCGCGACGCCAGGGTGTTCACCATTTACGAGGGCACCTCCGAGATCCAGCGCATCGTCATCTCCAACCACCTGCTGGGGCCGGTCAAGTAGGGCCGCCCCAGGTCCGCCGATTCGTCCAGCGCACCTGTCACCCGTGGGCCGGGCTTGTCCGGCGGGGCGAGAGGGTCCGTGACCGTGAGCGCGGGCGGGTTACTTTTGGGGCAGGGGTTGCTTGAGGACCTGGGTGAAATAATTCCGGGCGTCCTCGAAATCAGGGGCGATGGCCAGGGCCTTTTTCATGGCCTCGATGGCCTGGTCGACGTCGCCGTCCTCGGCCAGGGCGCGGCCCAGGTTGTAGAGCAGGACCTCGTTGTCGGGCTCGATGGCCAGGGCGCGTTTGTAGTTGTCCACGGCCTCCCGGTACTTGCCCTGTTTGCGGTAGGCGATGCCCAGGCGGTTGTACAGGGGGATGTCCTCGGGATTGGAGGTCAGCCCCTCGAGAAAGGCCTCCTTGGCCCATTCCAGTTCACCGGCCTCGAGCCAGGCCTCGCCGACCTCCCGGGCCACCACGGCCGGGTATTCCCGGGCCGCCTTGAGGGCCCTCCGGAAGGCCAGGCGGGCCTCGTCCCGCTGATTGATCACCAGCAGGGCCCGCCCCAGGGCCATTTGCCGCTCGACCTTTTTGGGGCTCAGGGCCACCGCCGCCTTGAGGTGCTTGATGAGGCCGACGTGGTCCCCCTGGGCCTGGGCCAACCGGGCCAGGGCGTCGTGGGCCCGGATGTACTTGGGCGCCAGGGTGGCCGCCTTGAGATACCACTCCTTGGCCGCGTCCAGATCGCCCTTTTGTTCGAAGACCTCCCCCATGGCGGCCATGGGCCGGACGTTGCCGGGATTGGCGGCCATGGCCTTGGAGAATTCGGACAAGGCCTTTTTGTATTGCCGCCCCTTGAGGTAGGCCTGACCCAACTGGAGGTGGGTGTCAAGGGCGGGCGGTCTCTCAAGGCGGTCGAATATCCGCCAGATCTTTTCCCGCAAGACATCCACGCTCAACGGCTTGAGGAGGTAGGCGTCGACCTCGTCCTCGATGGCCTCGGCCACGGTGCCGTGCTCGGACTCGCCGGTGATCATGATGAAGGGCATTTCCCTGAGCACCGGGTCGTCCCGGACCACCCTCAGCAACTCCACGCCGCTCATCCGGGGCATGTTCCAATCGGCCAGGACCAGATCGATGGGCCGGGCCCGCAGGATCTGCAGGGCCGTGTCGCCGTCGTCGGCGGTGACGATCTTGCTGAAACCGGCCCGGCGCAGCATGTCCCGCATGGTCTTGCGAAAGGACGGCTGATCGTCCACGATCAGCAGCGTCAGTTGACTGCCGGTGGTGACCACGCCTTCCCCGCGGCCCCAAGATGGACCGGAGGACTTCATGGTAGACACTTGACTTTACGGTTCATGCGGTTGGCTGTAACCATTCAAACGACTCCTCATCACTGCCCGCCTCAGACGAAGCCCACCTCCCGGGCGATGTTGCCCATCAGGATTTCATGGGTCCCGCCGCCGTACAGCAGGAACCGGTTGTCTCGGTAGAAGCGCTGGACGGGGTACTCCATGGAGTAGGCGTAGGCTCCCAGGATCCGCGTCGCCTCGTCGCTGCAGTAGCAGGCCGTCTCGGTGGCGTAATACTTGACCATGTTCGCCTCGCGCATGCACGGCACCTGCCGGTCGATCAGCGACGTGGTCCGGTAGAGCATCAGCTCCGAGGCCCAGATCTGGGTGGCCATCTTCGAGATCTTCTCCTGGATGAGCTGATATTTGTTGATCGTGCGGCCGAAGGCGGACCGCTCCCGGGCGTACTGGAAGGCGGCCTGGTAGGCGGCCCTAGCCAGGCCCAAGGCCAGGGCGGCGGTCATGGTCCGGATCTCGGCCAGAATGGACAACAGATTGTGAAGGCCCCTGCCCGGCGGGCAGAGCATGGCGTCGGCCGGGAGAACGACGTCGGTCAGGGCCAGTTCGGAGATCTCGGTGGACCGGGTGCCCACCAGGGGGAACTTGGGGCTGACGCTCACTCCGGGCGTGTTGCGGTCGATGATGAAGAAGTTTTGGCCGCGCATCTTGCGGTCGGGCCGGGTCTGGCAGAGGACGGTGAAGTGGTCGGCCACCGGGCCGTTGGTCACCCAGGTCTTGAGGCCGTTGATGATCCAGGAGCCGTCCTCCTGCGCCACGGCCATGGTCCGGACATTGGTCAGGTCGCTGCCGGCGTCGGGCTCGGTCAGGCAGAAGGCGCTGACCCGCTCGCCGCGCATGTTGGGCTCCCAGTATTTGGCGAGCTGCTACTCGGTGCCGTAGTGGAACAGGAAGTTACTGCCCATCAGGCACTGCATGGCGTAGATGGCCGCCAGGGAAAGCAGGCCCTGGGCCAGTTCCTCGCAGACGACGCAGTACAGGGTGTTGTTGCCGCCCGCGCCGCCGCGCTCCCTCGGGTAGCGGATCCGAAACAGGCCCATGTCGGCCAACTTCCGGAACAGCTCCCGGGGGAAGGACTCCGACTCGTCCACCTCCTGGGCCACGGGCAGGACCTCTTCGGCCACGAAACGCCTGACGGTCTGGCGGAGGATGTCCTCCTGGTTCGATCGAACGGTCACGCTCATCCCTCCTGGCCCGCGAGCCGGATCAGGGCCGGCACTATTTTCGCCGCGTCGCCCACCAGGGCGTAGTCGGCCACCTCGAAGATGGGCGCCGTGGCGTCGCGGTTGATGGCCACGATGTACCGGGCGCCCATGATCCCGGCCCGGTGCTGGACCGCCCCGGAGATCCCGACGGCGATGTACAGCTCCGGAGACACGCTCTGGCCGGTCTGGCCGATCTGCCGCTCGACGGGCAGCCAACCCTCCTCCACGGCGACGCGGGTGCCGCCCACCTCGGCCCCCAGGACCCGGGCCAGGTCGAACAGCATCTGAAAGCCGTCCGCGCCGCCGACTCCCCGGCCGCCGGCGATGATGGTCTTGGCCTGGGACAAGTTGACCGTCCGGCGCCCGGCCTCGGCCACGGACCGGATGGTGAGGGCCAGGTCGAGTGGGTCGAGACGGACGTCCACCTCGACGACCCGGCCGGACCGCCCCGGATCGGCCTCCAGGGCGGCCATCACTCCGGGCCGGACGGTGGCCATCTGGGGCCTCGACTTGGGGCTGACGATGGTGGCCATGACGTTGCCGCCAAAGGCCGGCCGGGTCTGCAGCAGCCGCCCGCCCTCTTCCCGGTCGATGCCGAGCTGGGTGCAGTCGGCGGTCAGCCCCAGGTCCAGACGGCGCGAAAGGCGCGGCGCCAGGTCCCGGCCTTGGGGGGTGGCCCCCACCAGGACGATGTTCGGCCGGTGCTCGGCGATCAACCCGGCCAGGACCCGGGTAAAGGGCAGGGTCCGGTAGGGCTCCAACTCGTCGTGTTCGGCCACGTAGACCGTGTCCGCGCCGCGGGCCACCAGGTCCTCGGCCAGGGATTTGACGCTACGGCCCATGAGCACCGCGGCCACGTCTTCCCCCAGATCGGCGGCCAGACGCCGGGCCTCGCCTAAAAGCTCCTGGCTCACCGGATGCAACTCCCCGTCCCGGCCCTCGGCCACGACCCAGACGCCGCGCCAGGCCGAGAAGTCGGGCGTCGGCTCGGCGCCCAGGTCGGAGGCGAGGGCCTCGAACTTGCACGAGTCGAGACAGGCCCCGCAGTGGGTGCACCTGTCGGTCAGCCGGGCCATCTTGTCCTCGACCTCGACCCCGCCGTAAGGGCAGGCCCGCAGGCACAGGCCGCACCCGGTACATTTTTCTTCAATGATCCAGACTGGCACTTGAGATTACTCCATCACAAAGGTCGGGCGGTCGTTCACGAGACCAGCGCTTTTTCACGAAGTATCGACACCAGTTGCCGGGCCATCTCGGCCGGCGGCCCCTCGATCTGCCGGGTCTCCCGGCCGACCTTGGGGGCGAAGGTCTTGGTCACCCGGGTGTAGGAGCCCCTCAGACCCGACATGTCGGCCATGACGCCGATGTCGGCCGCGTTGAGGACCTCGATCGGGGCGTCGTCCTCGCAGGCGGCCAGCAGATCGGCCGCCACCGGGTAGCGGGGCGTGTTCAGCCCGGCCAGGACGGTGACCAGGGCCGGCAGCGGCGACTCGACCTCCTCGATCCGGTCGATCAGGTCCCGCCGGGCGACGAGCCGGCCGTCTTCCAGCCTCAGTTCGGTGACGTAGGTCACTTGGGGCACGCCCAGGTGCTCGGCCACCTGGGGACCGATCTGGGCCGTGTCGCCGTCAATGGCCTGGCGGCCGCACAGCACCAGGTCGAAGGGCCCCAGGTGTTCGATCGCCCGGCCCAGGGTGTAGGACGTGGCCCAGGTGTCGGCCCCGCCGAAGAAGCGGTCGGTGAGCAGAACGCCCCGGTCGGCCCCCATGCCCAGGGCCTCGGTCAGGACGTCCACGGCCTGGGGCGGCCCCATGGTCAGGGCCACGACCTCGTCGCCCTCGCCTTTGAGGCCGACGGCCGCTTCCAGGGCGTGCCGGTCCTCGGGGTTGACGATCGTCGGCACCCCCTCCCGGACCAGGTTCCCGGTCTTGGGATCGATCTTGACGTCGTGGGTGTCCGGGACCTGTTTGATGAGAACGATGAATCTCACTGGTTACTCCGTGGTGACGGATCGGATAACGGCTGTTAATTTTTAGGTTAAAATCGGGGTGGTGTCAAGCCGCAAGCCGCGTTGACAAGGGAGGCCGAGATCGGATAAGGATAGGCAACCTGTTTTCGGAGGAGCCAATGCGCTGTCAGTATTGCGACGAGAAGATCACCGGCCGCCAGTGTAAGGAGTGCGGCGGTGAGACCTTGTACGAGGCCGTCCACTGCCATCGGTGCGGGGCCAAGATGCCGGACCTGCCTCCGGCCGAGGCCGGTGGGGGCGACGTCGCCACCCGGCGGCTGTGCTCGGACGGGATGTGCATCGGGATCATCGGCGCCGACGGGCGCTGCAAGGAATGCGGCAAGCCCTACGCCGGAGATTCATAAAAACCGACCGGCGGCAGGGCGACGGACACCAAAAGGACCAATGGCCAAATGTGGGAAATAACCGTCATCGCCAAGTTCGCCGCGGCCCACGCCATCCGCGAGATCGGCGGGGGGTGCGAGAATCTGCACGGCCACAACTGGCGGATCGAGGTCACCCTGGCCGCGGCTAACCTCGACGAGCGGGGCCTGGTGGTGGACTTTCGGGAGGTGAAACGGGCGGTTAGACGGGTCATGGACGAACTCGATCACAAGTACCTCAACGACCTCGAGTTCTTCGCCCGACACGGCCCCACCTCGGAGAACATCGCCCAATACGTCTTTGACGGCGTGAGCGGGGGCCTGGGGCGCGAGGACGTCCGGGTGGTCAAGGTCACGGCCTGGGAATCGGACACGGCCGCGGCCGGCTATCTGGGGCCGGTCGGCCGGGGTTAGGTTATGAACGTCGTGGTCTGCTGCAAGCGGGTCCCGGAAACGGCCGAGGCCGACCTGGTCATCGCCCCGGACGGGCGGAGAGTCTCGGCCAAGGGACTGGTCTACGACATCAACGAGTGGGACAACTACGCCGTCGAGGAGGCGGTCAGGCTCAAGGAGGCCCTGGGCGGCACGGTGACGGTCGTCACCGTGGGCGGGGCCGAAGGCGAGGACGTCCTCCGCCGCGGCCTGGCCATGGGCGCCGACGCCGCCTGGCGACTTGACGCCCCGGACGCCGACGAGGCCGACGGGTGGGCCCTGGCCCGGACCCTGGCCGAAGCCGTCAAGGATCTCCGGGCCGACCTGGTCCTGTGCGGGGTCCAGGCCGCGGACAACGGCTATGCCCAGGTCGGCCCGGCCCTGGCGGCGCTGCTCGGGATGCCCCACGCGACCATGGTCATCGGCCTGGCCGTCGAGGGCGGAGGGGCCAAGGTCCGCCGCGAACTCGAGGGCGGCTGGGAGGAAGAGGTCGAGATCGACCTGCCGGCCGTGCTCACCATCCAGAGCGGGATCAACCAGCCGCGCTACGTGTCGGTCTTGGGCATCCGCAAGGTGCGCCGGAAACCGATCGAGGTCAAGCCCGCCCAGTCGGCGGCCGCGGGATCGAACCTGGTGGTCGAGCGGCTGACCGAGCCGGAGATCGGGGCCGGGGCCGAGATGATCGAGGGTTCCCTGGACGAGTGCGCCCAGCGGCTGGTGGCCATCCTGGCCGAGCGGGGAGGGGTGCTGTGAGCGCCGACGTCCTGGCCCTCATCGAGCATCGGCGCGGCGAGGTGCGGGATATTTCCCTGGAAATCCTGGGCGCGGCCCGGGTCCTGGCCGGGGACGGCCGGGTCATCGCCGCCTGCCTTGGCGCCCCCGGGGCGGCCGAAGAGCTGGCGCCGCGGTGCGACCGGCTGGTCCTGGTCAACGATCCGGCCCTGGCCGATTACAACCCCGAACCCTACCAGCAGGTGGTGGCCGACCTGGTCGCCGCCCACGCCCCGGCCCTGGTCCTGATGGGCCACACCCCCCAGGGGCTGGACCTGGCCCCGGCCCTGGCCGCGGCCGAAGGCTGGCCCCTGGCCACGGACGTGGTCGATCTGGCCTGGGACGGCGACGTCCTGACCGGACGGCGCGAGGTCTACGGCGGCAAGCTGTCCGCCCACTTCCGACTGGTCCGGGGGCCGGTGGTGGCGGCGACGATCCGTCAGGGGGCCTTCGAGCCGCCCGCCCCGGGTCCCGGCGCCGAGGTCGCCGAGATCGGCCCGCCGGCCTGGTCCGACCAGTTCGCCCGCCGCTTCATCGGCTATCTCGAGGCCGCGCCGGGCGAGGTGGACATCACCCAGGCCGACGTCCTGATCTCCATCGGGCGGGGCATCGGCAAGCCCGAAAACATCGAGATCGCCAACGAGTTGGCCGGACTCCTGGGCGGCGCGGTGTCCTGCTCGCGGCCCGTGGCCGACGCTAAGTGGTTGCCCAAGGACCGCCAGGTGGGCACCTCGGGCCGCACCGTCCGGCCCAAGGTCTATCTGGCCCTGGGCATCTCCGGAGCCTTTCAGCACCAGGCGGGCATGAAGAACTCGGGGACGATCATCGCCGTCAACAAGGACCCCCGGGCGCCCATCTTCGGCGTGGCCCACTTCGGGGTGGTGGCCGATCTGTTCGACGTGGTGCCCAAGCTGATCGAAAAGGTCAGGGCGGCCAAGGGCTGAAACTCAAAGCCGCTCCGCACCGGCCCTCGGGGAACCAATGCGGAACGGCCTTTTTTTTAATTGGGTCAGAGACCCGAGTGCACGCGGCGGCTACTTGAGCGCCTTGGCCACGGCCGCGTCCAGTTTCTTCAGGTTCGGCGCACCCTCGAAGACCTGGACGATCTTGCCGCGGCGATCGATGATGATCACCGTGGGCGTGAACTCCAGGCCCAGGGTGTTGGCCAGGACGTGACCCTTCTTGGTCAGCCGGTCGAACAGGACCACGGCCCGGCCCGGCTTCTTGGCCTGGATGAAACACTTGGCCACGGGGACCATCTCCGAGGACTCGCCAGCCACCAGGACCAGACGGTAGGCCTTCTTTTTCAGGCCGTTGTAATGGTTCATGATCCGGGGCACGTCATCGACGCAGACGTGGCAGGTTACCGACCAGTAAACCACCACCGCCGGCCGACCGTTGATCACTTTTTTCAACTCCACCGCCTTGCCGTTCTCGTCGGCGACGGTCAGCCAGGGAAAGGCGTCCCCCGTCTTGACCGACAGCGCCACCGCCGGGGCCACGCTCAGCAGCGTGCCCAGGGCCGCCAGGGTCAATATTATGGTCATCAACTTCCGCATCCGGTCTTCCTCCTCGCCAACAGGGCCAACGCCGGGGCCCGCCCTGGGGGATAAACACTTTCGAGCCGCCATTAGTCGTTTGAACTCGCTTGACTATAGCCTACCACATCCATCGGATATCGCCACCGGCCCGTTGAATAAAGACCATCTTAACACGATCTCCGGTTGACCGGTCAACCTCCCTCTCGTCCCGGTGGCGGGCCGGACGGGACAGACTCCGGCCGGGGAGGCACCGGCCGGGGAAGACGGCGTCGCAGCGGCTTGAGCCGCAACGGCGGACGGCGGAGCGGCCGGAGCCGGGGTCGAACCAGGGGCGGGTGGCCCGCTCCGCAAAGGTCGCCCTGGTCCAGGCACTCGACTCGGGATGCCCGGCAAAGGCGTCGTTGGCAACGATGAGGTAGGCCCCCTCGTCGACCGACGACCGAAAGGGGGTGATCCGCACATGCG
>JAHJDS010000099.1 GCA_018812395.1 Pseudomonadota bacterium | reverse complement strand
GGTCCCGGTCCATGCCGTAGTACCGCCCCCCCAGGGAGGCGATGCGGCCCACCTGCTCGGCGGCCATAAAGTCGCTCACCTGGGCCACGTAACCGGCCCCGGAATGGGGATCGGTGTCCCGTCCGTCCAGAAAGGCGTGCAAAAACACCCGGGACAGCCCCCGTTCCTTGGCCAGCCGCAGCAGGGCGTACAGGTGGGGCAGATCCGAATGGACCCCGCCGTCGGAGACCAGACCCAGCAGATGCAGCGCGCCCCCGTTGGCGGCCAGCGTGTCGGCCAGTTGATTGAGGGCCGGGTTGGTTCTAAATTCGCCCGACTCGACGGCCCGATTGATGCGGCTGATGTCCTGGTAGACCACCCGGCCGGCGCCCAGGTTGAGATGTCCGACCTCGGAGTTGCCCATCTGGCCCGGCGGCAGGCCGACCGCCTCGCCGTGACAGGCCAGGGTGGTGTACGGGTAGCGCTGGTACATGGCGTCCAGAAAGGGCGTCCAGGCCACGTAGGGGGCGTTGCCGTCCGACGGCTCGGCCACACCGAAGCCGTCCAGGATGATCAGCAGGCACCAGGGGCGGGTCATGTCGTTTCTCCGCGCGTCAGTTCCGGAGCCGAATCGAGGTCGCCCCCGAAGCCGAGATGTCCGATGTCGATCCGGTCGGCCTCGACGAACAGCCCCTCGAGGTCGTAGTGTCGCCGGAGCGGCTCGTAGAAGATGTGGACCACCACCTCGCCGTAGTCCAGCAGTATCCACTGGGCGTCCCGTTCGCCCTCCCGCCCCAGGGGCGGGACGCCGGCCCGCTTCGAGCCGGTGGCCAGGTGCTCGGCCAGGGCGGCCACCTGCCTGGTCGACCGGCCGGACAGGATCAGCAGGTAGTCGGTGTACGAGGTCAGGTCGCCGACCTGCAACAGGACCGGGTCGTGGGCCTTGCGCCGGCCGGCCAGGGCGGCCAGGCGGAGGGCCTTGTCCCGGGAGGGCTCGGTCGAGTCGGTCACGATGTTCGGGCCCGGTAGAGTCGGTGGTAGAGCAGGTAGTCCCGGACCGGGCGCGGCACCAGGTAGTCCACCGAGAGGCCGGCCGCCAGCCGACGACGGAGATCGTGGTCCTAGATATCGACCCGGGTGACGGGGCAGAACCGGACCGTCCGTCCCCCCCGACGGCGCCAGGCCCCGGCCCCACCGTTCCCGGTGAAGCCCAGGTCCAGGCCGAGGAGAAAATCGCCCAGGGCGCCGGGGTCGTATTCGGGCCGGGAAAAGACGGCGAAGTGGGCCGCGTCGAACAGCTCGGCGGCCCGGTGCCAGGTGTCGATCTCCAGAAAGGCGTCCAGGCCGATGAGGAAGAACAGCTCGGGACCGTATCGCTCCCCCAGGGCCCTCAGGGTGTCGATGGTGTAGGACGCGCCCGGACGGCGGTCCTCGATGTCGCTGGCCTCGAAGGCCGGATTGTCCCACACGGCCAGGCGGACCATGTTGTGGCGGTGGGCGAAGGAGGCCAGATCCGGATCGTCCTTGTGGGGGGGCCGGGAGGCGGGCACGAACAAGACCCGATCCAGGTCCAGTTGTTCCCGCACCTCGGCGGCCGATCTGAGATGTCCCAAATGGAACGGGTTGAACGTCCCGCCCAGTATTCCCAATCGCAACTGGTCTCCCTGCTGACCGGTCCGGCCCTGACCGCACCTAGGTGCGGGGGCTCGTTGGCTCGTCCCGACCCGGTGGCGCGCCGGCCGGGGTCCGTCGTCCGATGACTGTTATTATAGACCCCCGCCCCCCCCCTTGCCAAGGAATCGGGGCCTCAGGTCCTGATTTGTCCGTCGCCGAAGACGATGAACTTCCGGGTGGTCAATTCCTCGAGACCCATCGGCCCGAAGGCGTGGAGCTTCGAGGTGCTGATGCCGATCTCGGCCCCCAGGCCCAGCTGGCCGCCGTCGTTGAACCGGGTCGAGGCGTTGACCAGGACCACCGAGGAGTCGGCCGCGTTTAAAAAACGCCGGGCCCGCTCGTAGTCCCGGGTGACGATGGTCTCGGTGTGGTTCGAGCCGTGGGCGGCGATGTGGTCCAGGGCCTCGTCCATGGAGTCGACCACCTTGACGGCCAGGATCAGGTCCTCGTATTCCGCGGGCCAGTCGGCCTCGGTGGCCGCCTGGGCGCCTGGGAAGCGCCGGAGCGTCTCCGGGCAGCCGCGGATCTCGACGCCGGCCTCCTCGAATTTGGCCAGCATGGCCGGCAGGAAGTCGTCGGCCGCGTCGTGGTGGACGAGCATGGTCTCCATGGCGTTACAGACCCCCGGGCGCTGGACCTTGGCGTTGAAGCAGATATTCTCGGCCATGGCCGGATCGGCCCCCGCGTCCACGTAGACGTGGCAGACGCCCTTGTAGTGCTTCAGGACCGGGATCCGGGAGTTCTGGACCACGAATCGGATCAGGCCCTCGCCGCCCCGGGGGATGATCAGGTCGATCAGCTCCTCCTGCTCCAGGAGGACGGTGGTCGCCTGGCGCTCGGTGGTGGGCACCACCTGGACCGCGGCCCCCGGCGCCCCGGCCGCGTCCAGGGCGTCGGCGATGACCCGGCTCAGGGCCAGGTTGGAGTTGATGGCCTCGGAGCCCCCCTTGAGGATGATGGCGTTGCCGCTCTTGAGGCACAGGCCGGCGGCGTCGATGGTGACGTTGGGCCGGGATTCGTAGATGAAGCCGATCACCCCCAGGGGGATGCGCACCCGGCCGACCTGAAGGCCGTTGGGCCGCTTCCACATCCGGCCGACCTCGCCCACCGGATCGGGCAGCCCGATCACGTCCTCGAGCCCCTCGACCATGGCCTCGACCACCTTGTCCGACAGCGTCAGCCGGTCGATGAACGCCGCCGTCAGCCCGGCCTGTTCGGCGGCGGCGATGTCCTTTTGGTTCTCGGCCTGGATTTCGCTTTTGCGGTCCACGATCGCCCGGGCCATGGCCGCCAAGGCCTCGTTTTTCCGTTCCGTGGACATGATGGCCAGGGTTCGGGCCGCCTTTCTGGCCTCGGTGGCCATGGTGGTGATGGTCGCCGTCACGTCCATGATCTTCCTCCCTGGAAAACGACAATTGGCGTCAATCAGGCGTCCGTGGTCCTTCGCGGGCCACCCCTGAATCAATACCACCCTTGGGGCCCCGGCCGAAAGCCGCCCGCCTGGGGGCTCAACCGGTCTGGGCCGCGGAATTGAGCGTCTCGTCCAGAACGACCATGTCGTCGCGGTGAATGACCACGTCGGCGCAGCCGGGACGGCCGAGGACGGCGTCGATGTCGACGCTCCGGCAGCCCATGATCCGCCGGATCTCGCCGGAGCGGTACTTGACCAGCCCCCGGGCGATGTGGCGTCCGCGGGGGTCGACCACGTCCACCGGCGAGCCGGCCATGAACTGCCCCTCGACCTCGACGATGCCCACCGGCAGCAGGCTCTTGCCGTTCTGGAGCAGGGCCCGGACCGCGCCGTCGTCGACCACGATCCGGCCCCGGGGGTCCAGGGCGTCGATCCACTGCTTGCGAAGGGACAGGCCGCCGACCACCGGCCGGAGCAGCGTCCCCCGGCCCCGGCCGCCGAAGAGATCGGTCAGGATCCGGGGCGCCAGACCGCTGGTGATGACCGTCGGCCGCCCCCCCCGGGCCACGGCCGCCCCGGCGCCGATCTTGCTCCGCATCCCGCCCCGGCCGACCGCTCCCGGCGCGGCGCTGGCCACGGCCAGCAGCTCCGGGGTGACCTGATCGACCGCCGGGATCAACTCGGCGTCGGACTTTTGGCGTGGGTCGGCGCTGTACAGACCGTCGATGTCGGTCAGGATGACCAGCAGATCGGCCTCGGTCAGGCTGGTCACCCGGGCGGCCAGGGCGTCGTTGTCGCCGAACTTGATCTCGGCCACGACCACGGTGTCGTTCTCGTTGATGACCGGCACCACGCCCCACTCCAGCAGGGTGAACAACGTGTTGTGGGCGTTGATGTACCGGCGGCGGACGCGCAGATCCTCGGAGGTGAGCAGCACCTGGGCCACCTTGTGCCCGGTGGCGGCAAAGGCCGCGTCCCAGGCCTCGATCAGGGAGGCCTGACCGGCCGCGGCGGCGGCCTGCTTCTCGGGGATGGTCCGGGGCGGGGCGGCCAGGCCCAACCGGCGGAACCCGGCGGCGATGGCCCCCGAGGAGACGATGATGATCTCCCGTCCGGCGTCGATCAACCCGGCCATCTGGGCGGCCAGGTGACCGATCCGCTCCTCGTCGAGACCCACCGGAGTGGTCAGGACGTTGCTGCCGATCTTGACCACCACCCGGCGGGCGTCGTCGATCAGCCTTTGGTCGGACTCACTCCAGCCCATGATCGTCCCCTTCGGCCTCGAGACCGTCCAACCGGCGCTTGGCGGCCCACAGGAGTTCCTCGATCCCGCGGCCGGTGACGGCCGACACGGCGAAGACCTCATCCCCCAGGGCCAATAACGCCGGTTTGACCCGCCCGAAAATCTCGTCGGCCCCGCTGAGGTCCATCTTGGTCACCACCAACAGCCGGGGCCGCTCGGCCAGGCCGGCCCCGTGGGCCCGGAGTTCGTCGACCACGGCGTCGATCACGGTCCGTGGATCGTCCCGGCCGAGATCCATGACGTCCACCAAATGGAGCAGGAGCCGGGTCCGCTCCAGGTGGCGCAGGAACCTGACGCCCAGGCCCGCCCCGGCGTGGGCCCCCTCGATCAGCCCGGGCACGTCGGCCATGACCAGGGACTGATCGACGTCCAATTGTACCACGCCCAGGTTCGGCACCAGGGTGGTGAACGGATAATCGGCGATCTTGGGCCGGGCCCGGCTGACCTTGCTCAGCAGGGTCGACTTGCCGGCGTTGGGCCGCCCGACCAGTCCCACCTGGGCCAGCAGTTTGAGTTCCAGGCGGACCGTCCGCTCTTCACCGGGTTCCCCGGGCTGGGCCAGGCGCGGCGTGCGGTGGGTGGAACTGACGAAGTGCCGGTTGCCCTTGCCCCCCCGACCGCCCTGAGCGACCACGAACCGCTGGTCCGGGGCGTCCAGGTCGGCCAGCAGCTCGTCCGTCCCCGCCTCGTCGAGCGCGAACACCTGGGTGCCCACCGGCACCCGGATGAGGCAGTCGGCGCCCTGGCGGCCGGTGCGGTTGTTGGGTCCGCCGGGGCGGCCGTCCTCGGCCGCGAACCGGCGCCGCCAGGCCACGTCCAGCAGGGTGGTCAGCCGGGGATCGGCCGTCAGAATTACGTCGCCGCCCCGGCCGCCGTCACCGCCGTCCGGGCCGCCCTTGGGCACGAAACGCTCCCGCCGGAAGCTGACCAGACCGGGGCCACCGTGGCCGGCCCGAACCTCGACGCGGGCCTCGTCAACGAATTTCATGGCCGCCAAAGGGGATTCATGAGGATGAGTTATGCGGGCCGGAGGTCGCGGCCCGCCGGACCGGCCTCGGGATTGTCGCGGTCTCCGGCAACGG
>JAHJDS010000098.1 GCA_018812395.1 Pseudomonadota bacterium | reverse complement strand
GGCTCGCCCGTCCGGGCCGCCCTCGGCGGCCGGCCCTGTGACGTGGTTTTCATTCTCGACGCCTCGGGGAGTATGCGCCGTTTCCTGAGATTTCCGCGCCTCAGACGTTTTGACATGGCTCGCTACAAGGTCATCGAAATCGCCCGCGGCCTGCCGCCCGGGTCAAGGGTCGCCCTGCGCGTCTTCGGGTCCAGGACCGGCAACCGCCAGGCCGACCGGGCCCGCGGCTGCCGCGATTCGATCCTGGTTCAGCCCTTGAGGCCGATCAACGAGCCGGGCTTGCTCCGGCTCCTCATTCGGACCAGGCCCAGCGGCTGGACCTGCATCGGCTGGTCCCTGATGCGGGCCGTGAGCGACGATCTAAAAACCAGCCGGCGCAAATGCAAGGCCATTGTGGTAATATCTGATGGTGACGATCAATGCGAGTTCATGCACGGCCGGGTCCGGGACATCGAGGCCCGGGTTCGGGCTCGGGGCGTCACCGTCTTTCAGGTGCGCATCGGCCCCGCCGGTGCCGTACCGCGGTGAACAGGCTTTTTTACTTACGGGGAGGAAGACATGAAACTCAAGCACTGGATGACCACGGACCCGCTGACGGTGACCCCGGACACCTCGCTCATGGACGCCCGAAAGCTGATGGAGGACCATCGTATTCGGCGTCTGCCCGTGGTGGATAAGAAGGGCAAGCTCAAGGGCATCGTCACCTGGCGCAACATTAGCGAGGCCTCGCCCTCGGCCGCCACGACCCTCTCGGTCCACGAGATCAACTACCTGGTGGCCAAGATGACGGTCTCCGAGGTCATGAACAAGGAAGTCCGGACCATGACGCCCGATGACACCATGTTCGAGCCGCTCCGGCTGGGCGTGAGAGAGGGCATCGGGGCCTTCCCCGTGGTCGATGACGGCAAACTGGTGGGGATCGTCACCGAGACCGAGATCATCCGGGCCATGATGGAGATCTTCGGCGTCATGGACCGGGATTCCTGGCTCATCGCCCTGACCAACGTCGATCTCGAACTGGGTGGCTTTCGCCAGATCGCCGACATCCTGGACAAGTATCCGGTGACCATCCTGGGTATGTTTTCCTTGCCCCACCGCCGCACGGAACTCAGCCGGGTCTTCATCCGCATGCGCGGCAAGGGCGTTGACGACGTCAAGAAAGCCCTGGTCGACGCCGGATACGAGATCGAGGACTAGGGTCCGTTGACCCCGGCCCTTGGGCCGGTGGAGGTCGAGGTCAACCCCGGGGGATGGTGATCCCCCGGGGTTTTTTGTTTGGAATGAGTCGGCAGTGGTATGATCACCCTTGTCCCCACAAGCGGTGGTCCTGACCTCAACTGGAGCGGAGCCGATGTGGCTGGAGATCACCCTGGCCGTGGCCTGTCTGGCCGTCACCTTGACCTGGGGCTGGTACGGCTGGCGGCGAACCCACACCGCGATCGACTATCTGGTCGCCGGGCGGATGATGGGGCCGTCGGTCATGGCCCTCAGCTACGGGGGAACGTTCGTCTCGACCGCGGCCATGCTCGGCCTCGTCGGCCTGCGCGCGGGGTACGGACTGACGCGCCTGTGGCCCGTGGTCCTCGGCCTGGTCTTGGGCCTGTGCCTGATCCTGGCGTTCATGGGCCGGCGGACCCGTCGCCTGGGCGCGGCCCTGGGCAGTCAGACCTTTGCCGGGCTGCTGGCCGACCGATATGATTCACGATTCATTCGTGTCTTCACCGGGGCGATCGTCTTTCTGTTCATCCCCTTGTCCGCCGCGGCGGTGCTCATCGGCGTGGCCCGGATGCTCGAGGCCTTCCTGGGGCTGCCGTACTTCTTCGCCTTGATCGGCCTGGCCCTGATCGTCTCCTTATACGTGGTCTATGGCGGCCTCAAGGCGGTGATGTACAGCGACGCCTGGCAGGCCCTGCTCGTTTTGGCGGCCCTGGTATTTCTGCTGGTGGCCACCATCTGGGTCCTGGGCGGGCCGGCCGAGGCCTCGAGATCCCTGTTCGCCTCTAGTCCTTTGACCCCGGTCGAGGCGTCGGCCGCGGGTCGGCTCGACTGGACCAGGGGACCGGCTCCAGGGTCGCCGCTGTGGTGGACGGCCCTAACCGGCCTGGGGTGCGGCCTGGGTCTGGGCGTGCTGGTCGCGCCCCAACTCGTCATCCGGTTCATGGCCGTCAGGGGCGAGGGGGCCCTCAGCCGGGGGGCGCTCTTTGGCGGCCTGTTCATCCTGGCCGCGGTCGTTTTGGTCCTGGCCGTCGGCGGCCTGTCCGACCACCTGTTTCTAAAAAATGTGGAGCCTGGGGTCGTGCGAGTTCCGCCGGCCCTGAGTCTGTGGGCCCTGGCCGGGAACGGAGACGCCGCCGCCGCGAGGATCATCAAGAGGTTCCTGCCCGCCTGGTACGCTGCGCCGCTGCTGCTGGGGTTCATGGCCCTGGCCTTGAGCGCAATATCGTCCCAAGTCCATGTCGGGGGCGCCTCTTTTGGCCGGGACGTGGTGGCCGAGGCCTGGCGGGGCCACATCAAGGGCGGTCAGGCCGTGGTCATGATCTCCCGCTTCGGCGTCGCCCTGAGCATCGTCGCGGCCGTGCTCTGGGCCAAGTGGCTGCCCGACCAGGTCATGGCCGCGGCCCCGTCATTCTTTTTCGGCCTGTGCGCGGCCACGTTCCTGCCGGCCTATGGTCTGGGCCTTTTCTGGAGGCGAATGAACGGGGCCGGGGCGGCGGCCTCGATGGTCGTGGGCCTTCTGGCGTCGGTGCTCCACGCCGTCTTTGTCCACGCCCAGTTCGCCCCGGCGCTCGGGGTGTGCCAGTGGTTGCTGGGACGGCCCACAGTACTGGCCGACCTGGGACCGAGGATCATGGGCTGGGGTTTCCAGACCCCGGACCTAAATTACCTGGCCCTGCCCCTGGAATCCTGGGTCAGCCCCTGGTGGCAGGTGCAATTCCTGGACCTGGGCCTGATGGTCCTGCCGCTTTCTTTGACCGTGGCCGTGGCCGTGGCCTGGCTCACCCCGGCGCCCGCGGGGGCGCACGTCGAACGCTGCCGGCGGGCCTTGGGTCCGAAGAAAGGGGGTCGTGATCGCCCGGCTTGATCGTCGCCTTGACTTTGGACTATACTGCCCTCATGAGGGAGAGGAATCCGGCGCGATGGTCCCTGGCGGCGGTGGCGGCGATCTTGGTCGTCGCCGGCGCGGCCGGTCTGCTGACCGTTTACACCCACGTCAGATACGGCTCCTCGCCGCTCGGATGCCTGGTCCGCCTGACGTCGCCCGCTCGCCCCCGCGCCGTTTTGCCGCCCCGGGTGATCAATCTGGACAAACCCCCGGAGCAGATACGTCTCGACAGGACCCAGAGCGCGGACCGGAAGCGCTACGGCCTGGTCAAGAGCGTCAAGATCGTCGCCCGCCCCAAAGACACCATTCAGGCCGGATCGTACCGGTTCAAGATGGCCAAGGTCCTGGACCTCATCAACCGGCAGCGACTCGAGGAGGGTCTGCCCCGGCTGGACGAACGGGCCGTGTTCGGCTTGCGACGGGTCAGGGCCGGGGACAATCTGTGGAACATTCACAAGAGCGTCCTGGCCGATCTGCTGGGGAAGTTCGACCTGCGCCTGACCGAGGCCTCGGATCGCCCCGGCACCGGCGTGGGCCGCATCCTGCTCTACGCCCAGAAGAGGGTCTACCTGTACAATCTGCAGACCCAGCACCTGTTCGTGGTCAAGAGAAGCCGGGCGGGCGTGCCCTGGCTGACGCCCGCGGTGCAGAAGATCGTCAAACGCGACTTGAACAAGCTCTATCCCGACCAGGACGTGATCGTGTTCAACCTCAACGACCTCGAACCCCTGCGTCAGTGGCTCCTCAAGGTCAGGGCGAGCCGCGGCCGGGTGACCCTGGACGACCTGGATCGGATCTGGCTGGACACCGGGCGCAACCAGCTCGTGCTGCCGCCACGGCCCCGGGGTCGGGTCTTCATCCGACACCGGATCGTCGGGCCCGCCGGACCAAAGACCGCCCCCCGGACCTTGCCGGATCAGGACTCCGGTCCGGCGCCCTGGAGTGCGGCCTTGAAGGCGCTGACCCGGTGATTTGCCGCTCCTCTTCTTTCTTCTACCCTGATGAAGTACGTCCCGGCCGCCGGGGTGGTGAGTGAGCTTTGCCCTAAAAAAGCTCATCGGCGGACTGGCGACCAATCCGTTCGTCTATATCGGGGTAACGCTGCTCGGCGGTTGGCTGCTCGGGCGTTTCTCACGCTTCAAGAAGACCGGCCGCGGCCTGGTGGTGACCGGCTTGATCCTGGCCTACGTCGTCTTTTTCGGCCCCTGGGGCCAACTGGCGGTGTCCGGTCTCGAGGGCCCTTACCGGCCCCTGGTGATCGGGCCGTCGCACCGGGGCGTCAGGTGGATAGTGGTGCTCAGCGGCGGGCTGTACGCCGATCCCCGGGGTCCGGGACCGTGGGGGCGATTGCGGGAGACGTCGCTGCGGCGGACCCTGGAGGGCGCGCGCCTGGCCCGGGCCTTGCCCGGAGCCAAGCTGGTGCTGACCGGCGGCGTCATCCGGGGCAAGCTGACCGAGGCCGAACTCATGGCCCGGGTGGCCCTGCGGCTGGGTATCGATCGACAAAGAATCGTCAAGGACCAAAAACCGTGGGACACGGCCGGCCAGGCCCGGACCATCGCCGCCCTGGTCAAGGCCGACCCGGTGATCCTGGTCACCTCGGCCAATCACCTGCCCCGGGCCACGGCCCTGTTCCGCCGGGCCGGGGTCAAGGTTATCGCCGCGCCGACCGATTACCGCGTCGGCCGGGCGAGGGTGTCGATCTGGAGCTTCATCATTCCGCAACCCGCCGCGGTCGTCCTGTGGCGGATCGCCCTGCACGAATACCTGGGCCTGGTCTGGGCCTGGATTCGAGGCCAGGTCTGAAGTTACCTGACCCCTCCCTTGATCGGCCCCAGACAGAGGATGTAGAGCGGCAGGGCCTCGGGATCACCCAGCAGGGCGCGCACCTCATCATCGAAGAAGGCGCCGACCCCGCAGCAGCCCCAGCCCTGGGCCGTGGCCGCGAGGTAGACCCGCTGACCGAACAGTCCGGCCTCGAGCATCACCTCGCGGTAGGCCCGGGGGCCGCGCTCCGTTTCAAGGGCGGCCAGGTCCGCGGCCAGGATGATGTTAACCGCCGCCCGGGCCATCCAGGCCTGACCCAGCCCGGCCGAGGCCAACTCGGCCCCGGCGTCGCCCTCGGTCAGGGGCGCCAGCGTCATCGAGGCCGGATGGAATTCATAGACCCCCGCCCTCAGAGAGTCCACCTGTCCGGCGACGACGAACGTCCGACCCAGACCGACGCGACCCGGCGCGGCGCCGTAGACGTCGCCCGGATAGGCCCCCATGACCGCCTCGAGCAGCGTGGCCAATTGGGTCAGGGTGATGGGTCGGCGGATGAAATTGCGCCGCGACCGGCGGCGGCCGATGGTGACGGGCAGATCGGCCTCGATGCTGGTCGGCGTCAGGGTCACGGCCTCCCGGCCGGCCCGTCTCGGCCGGGGCGGGGGGACTCGTCTGGAAATCGCCCCGCTCGACTCGTCCCGAGCGTCGAGGATGGCGGCAAAGGTCTCTTCCCGCCGGGACAAGGGCGCCGCTTGGGGAAGGTCGGATTCGAGGGGAAGAACGGTCAACCGTTCGGCCGAGGGCTTGCCCAGGCCCACGATGGCCAGCGGACTCTCCTGGTCCGGATCGAGTCCCAGGACTTCGGCCACGGACTCGTCCTGGAACCGATACCAGGTCCAGTGGTCCAGGCCCAGGGCCGTCGCGCCCCACAGCGCTCCGGCCAGGACGTGGCCCGTGTCCAGCAGGCAGTACCGCCAGGCCCGGTCGCGGTACTTCCAGGCGGACCGCCAGGGGATGGCCGTCAAGACCAGGTAGGCCGGATGGACTTCCGATTCATCCAGGGCGGCCGCCATTACCGGGCGATGGTCACCGTCCCGGAGTCTGGCCAGCCCCATCCGGGATACGGGCCAGTGATAGACGCCGGCCGGAACGTCGTCCACGTCGCCCAGGACGGCGTAAACCTCGGTCGGGTAGAGGGCCCCGGCCGAGGCCGCGGCGCGGTAATAGAAATCCTGACCGCCATGGGACGCCCGGGCGGTCAGGCCCCCGGCCAGGTGTAGCAGGGCGGCCAGGTGGTTGGCGCTCAGCCGCCCCTCGAGAGGCGGCGGGTCGATGATCCGGCTCAGGGGCGAGGCCGGCAATTCGGGCGGCCAGGGCAGGGCCTCGACCTTGGCCCCCTGATAGGTCTTGAAGGGTTGGGGCTGATTGCCCCAGTCCAGTAATCCGCCGGACATGCCGTGGCGTCCGTAGGCCGTTTGACGGTGGTACTGGCGGGTCATATCTAATTATCCGAGGGCGACCCGGCGGCGTCAAGGCCGGTTGACACTCCCCGGGGGCGGTGATATGAAAATTGCTCCGACCTCAGGGGGAGGGACCATGTTCCACACG
>JAHJDS010000097.1 GCA_018812395.1 Pseudomonadota bacterium | reverse complement strand
CTGTTAATTCGCGAGAAACACCGGTGTCGGTGAAAGGCCTTGTCCGCGCTTCAGTCCTCCTCGGGAAACTGAGACCGGTAAGCCGTGATGTAGTTCATCCCGAACTCGTCATGACCGCGCATCAGGTCGGCGATGACCAGGGTCCGCTTGATCTCCCAGACGGTCGGGTCGGTGATGGGACAGGTCAGGCCGGCCACCACCGCCATGGCCAGGAACACGGAGTTGACCGCCCGGCGATCGGGCAGACCGAACGACACGTTGCTGGCGCCGATGGTCTGATTCACCCCGAATTCGTGGCGAATCGCGGCCAGGGCATGAAGGGCGGTCAGGCCGGCCTGATCGTCGGCGGCGACGCTCATGGCCAGGGGATCGATGATCACATCCTCCGGCGGGATGCCCAGCTTGTCGGCCCGGTTGATGATCTTCTCGGCAATGGCCAGCCGCGTCGGCACGTCGGTCGGGATGCCCCGGTCATCCATGGTCAGGGCCACCACCGCCGCCCGATGCGCGGCCGCCATGGGCAGCACTTCCGCGAGCTTGGCCTCCTCGCCGTTGACCGAGTTCACTAGTGCCTTGCCCGAATAGGCCGCCAGGCCGGCGGCCAGAACGTCGGGCCGGGCCGAGTCGAGGCACAGCGGCACGTCGACCGCTTCCCCCACCGCGGCGATGGCCTCGACCATCAGGCCCGCCTCGTCGGCCCCGGACAGGCCGACGTTCACGTCCAGGACCCGGGCCCCGGCCTGGACCTGGCGGCGGGCCTCCTCCTGAACCAGCCCCATGTCCCCCTGCTCCAGGGCCGCGGCCAGTCTCTTACGTCCGGTGGGGTTGATCCGCTCGCCGATGATCACCAGCGGCAGATCGCGGCCGATCTCGACTTCCTGCTTGGCGCTCCAGATTTTTGTCCGCATTTTTTCCCGCCGCATCCGATCAGTGCCAATTTAGATAATTACCGGCCCGCTGAAGGCCGTCCCCGCTTTTTAGGTGAGCGGGGACGGCCTCCGGTCGTGGGCCGCCCTCGCCAACCTCGCGTTTATTATTCACTCAGTCGGCCGTACTCAATCGCCGGTGCGTCGCCGCACGGGCGTGCTCGCGAACAACGTTAGTGGTCTCCGATCTTCTGTCTTTCGCGCTCGCCGGCTCCACTACGTTTCGCCTGCTCCGGGTAATGCCTTGTCCCACTAGGAAGCCGCACGGTCGAAAACCGTCAACCGTCCAACCGTCCGTACTCAATCGCTGTTTGGCGGGCCGCCCGGACGTTCTCGTCAGGCGTGCCAAAGGTCAGGCCGACCGTGTCTACCGAGTAATTGGTCAGCGGCGCACCCTGATCGATCGCGTCCTTGACCGCGGCCGTCACCTCGTCGGGCGTCCCGTTCTTCATCAGCACCGGGCTGATCCGGGCGTTGAAGGCCACCTCGGGCCCGAGGATCTTCCGGGCGGCGGCAAAGTCCGACCCGAACCCGGCCTCGATGAACACCAGGTGCTCGATCCGGGCGTAGCGGTCGATGACCGAGTCGATGTGGCCGCAGTGGTGAATGCCGAAGGGATGACAGGCCTGGGCCAGGATCCGGTCATAGGGCAGGCCGAACTCCTCGTAGGTGTCGCCCGAGATCTGCTCGACCGTGCAGTTGGGCACGCAGTAGATGCTGGGATCGCACATCGGCGTCACGTCCACCGCACCCGTGCCGGTAATCGGATAGATCAACTGCCAGAGGTCGATCATGCACTCGGTGCAGAACCGGAGGAGGCGGTGGCTGAACTCGGGGTCCTCGAAGTAGTCGATGTACAGCTCGTCGCCCCGGAGTTTGAGGGCCAGGTTCTGGACCCCGGTGGTGTTGATGTCGCCTACCACCCGGCCGTACTTGGACTTAAAATGGTCGATCTGCCCGAACATCTCCTTCATGGGCGAGACTTTGGTCAGGTCCGGCCGCGCCAGGCGGTCGCACTCTTCCTTGGACAGGTTGAGCGGCATGGCCCAGGGCAGGGCGTCGTCCTTGTAAATGATTTCGCAGCCGAACACGGCCGGAAGCATGACCATGCCAAAGGTGATCACCGGCCGGGGCGCGGGCTCGGCCTGCCCCAGCCCCACGTCACCGAAACGCTCGTACAAGGCCCGCTGTATCTTGGCCTGGGCCTCGACCCGGTAATCGGGATCATCGTAGTATTCCCGGCCAAAGCTGACGCCGTAATTCTGATGCCACCAGTCCGGGTAGAACCCGACCCCCAGGGGAATGTGTTCCTTGTCAGCCATGGACCCCCCTCGCCGTGTGGTTTTGGATTGTGCCGTTTGCTGGGCTTCGTGCGCCGGTGAGGAACCGCCGGCAGCTACGCACCATAGCATAATCACCCCCTGAGGGCGAGTATTTTTGTTAGACTAGTAACCCGGGTTATCAGTAACCAGGACACTGTGGCCCGACCACGTTCTTGCTTGCACCGGATACGTACCATTGTCGAAGTTGGGGAATAAAATCTCCTTGGCCGCGAATACCCGGGTGGTGGCCTGTCGAGTCTTCACCCCGGAGTTGCTGGCCCTGGGCGTGCCGGACGAAAAAATTATTTTTCTGGATCAGGGCCTGCACCGCACCCCGGAGGAACTGCACCGCCGCCTGGGCCTGGAACTGGCCGCCTTGGAGGGCGATGAGGCGGTGGACACGGTCATCCTGGCCTACGGGCTGTGCGGCGGCGGCCTGGAGGGTTGTTCGTCCGGTCGGTTGCGGCTGGTGATCCCCCTGGCCCACGACTGCATCCCGCTGTTGCTGGGCCGCGATCCAGGGCCCGAGGCCGGTCAGGTTATTCGTACTTTTTTCCTGAGCGCCGGGTGGATCGACTATGGCCAGACCCCCTTAACCGAATATTACCAGACCGCCGAGCGCCTGGGCGAGGACAACGCCCGGTGGACGACCCGGGAGATCATGAAACACTACCGAGACGTGGCCCTGATCGACGGGCCGCTGGTCCAGGAGCCGCGGTATTGGGCCTACGCCCAAGAGATGGCCGAGTTGACCGGCCTGGCCTGCGGCCGGGTGCCTGGCTCGCTGGCCTGGCTGCAACGTCTGCTGGCGGCCCGGGAATCTCGCGGGGTCCGGATTGTATTACCCGGAACAAAGATCGAGCGCCATATCTATCCAGCCGGCGGCGCGACGACCACTTTCTGACCCAAAAGAATTGGAAAGTGGCTATAGCCAGTCTTGAGTGGAGCCACACCCCTTCCCCACGACACCGCCGGGCCTAAAGCGGCCGGCCCGGCTCCTCAAAAAAGCCGGGGCCGACCGCCAGGGCGGGTCCCACTGAAGGGCCAGACCTTGTTTTTTCGCATGAAAAAGGGCCGCCCCGGGCGACCCCGACCTGGTCCGTGATTGTTCGGGTCGAGACCGTTCAATCAAGGCGCAACAGGCCCAAGGGTCAAAAATCCCTGACAACTCGGAACCCGCCGCTGTCGTTCCGGTCCGTCGGACCGCGTTCGCCGCGTAAGGCACAGCGCAGGTTTCTCGGTTTGTTGTAACAGGCCCCGCCGCGCATCACCCGGCCGAGGCCCGAGGCCGGGCCCCTGGGGTCCGTCGAAGGTGATTTCTGGTAGTAGTCCCCAGCGTACCAGTCCGAACACCACTCCCACACATTGCCGGGCATGTCGTGCAGGCCCCACGGGTTGGGCAGCTTTTTTCCGACCGGGTGTGTCTTGCCGCCCGAGTTACTCGAGTACCAAGCGGAATCCTTCAAACAGCCCGGTGAATCCCCGCAACTGTAAACTGTCATCGCTCCGGCCCGGCAGGCGTACTCCCACTCCGCCTCGGTCGGCAGTCGATATTTGGTCGTCCCTTCACGTTGATTGAGGCGGTGAATAAACTCCAAGGCCTGTTGGTGGCCGACATTCTCCACCGGGCGGTCGCCAGGAACTTTGAACTGACTCGGGTTGTTCCGCATCACCGCAAACCACTGCGCCTGGGTCACCTCCGTGGTCTGCAGGTAAAACGCCCGGCTGATGGTCACTCGGTGCCGGGGACCTTCGTCGGATTTTCGTCCCTTCTCGGTCGTGGGGCTGCCCATCATGAAGCTCCCTGCCGGGATCAATCTGAACTTCATCCCGATGGAGTTGGTGACGACCAGCGGCTTGCCGATTTTCTTGGCGGCCTCCACCTGGGCCTTGGTGGGCTTCCAGACGTGTCTCGGTGCTGCACAGGCCAGCACGACACACCCGGCCAGAAGGGCCAGGGCACACACCACGACGAGTAGCTTCTTCATGATCTCTCCCCCGAGATTGATCTACCGCAACGGTAAACCAACCGGCACGGAGGGTCAATGGCCTTTACCCCTTGAACTTGAAGGCGTTTCAAACAACTGGCCGCACCAATTCCGCGCTATGCCCTTGCGGCCGGCCCGGCTCGCCATAAAAGCCGGGGCCGGCCGCCGGCCCCGCGGGCCTGAACACCTCGAAAAGTCAACGCCTCGGGAATAATCGAGTAGAAACTGAACACCCGGCCCTGGAACCGGATGGCCTTCGCGTAATTTTTACTCGGCTGCGCTTTTTCATTAGGTCATAAGAGAATTATTTAGTCTACCAAGCCAATGTTATTGCAGGCCATTTCGCCTTGATCCCCCTTACCCCGAGCACCTGGCACTGGCCATGCAAATAACATAGGCCAACGACAAACAACAAGGGAGTAACCCATGAAGAAGACAATATTGATCGTCCTGGCCCTGTCCCTCTCCCTGGCCCTGGCCGTGGCCGTCTCGGCTCGCGGCGGCTGGGGTGGCGGCGGGCACATGATGGGTCCCGGCTACGGCATGGGCCCAGGTTACGGCCACGGCTATGGTCAGCACATGGGCCCGGGTTACGGTGGCAACTGGGGTCATGGATACGGCATGGGTCCCGGCTGGCGCCAGGGACCGCACTTCGGTGGCCGGATGGGTCCCGGAGGTTACAACCAATACCGTCGGCCGCGGACATGGACCGGCAATCAGGGCCGGCGGACAGCGCCCCGTCCCCGGACCATCCGATAATCTGACCTCTCGATGGGAGGCCAACGACCTCCCATCGAGTTAAACCTTTTGCCAAGGTAACCAACGATCAGGTCATGTTTCCCGTTCTCTTCAAGATCGGTCCCCTGACCGTCCATACCTACGGGGTGATGGTCGCCCTGGGGATGGCGGCCGGTTTGGTCGTGATGTACCGCCTGGCCCCAAAGGACAATCTCGACGCCGAGAAGGTTCTGTCCTTGGCCCTGTGGTTGATCCTGGCCGGGCTGATCGGCGCCCGGCTGGCCCACGTCGCCCTGTCACCCGGCCCCTTCCTGGCCCAACCCTGGCGGATCCTGTTTATCTGGGAAGGCGGCCTGGCCTTTTACGGCGGGGTGATCGCGGCGGTGCCCCTGGGGTGGTGGCTGGCCCGGCGCCGGGGCTTGCCCCTTCTCCGGTTGATGGACGTAGCCGCGCCGGGCCTGGCCCTGGGACAGGCCTTTGGCCGACTGGGCTGTTTCTCATCCGGGGACAGCTTCGGGAAACCCTTTGACGGTCCCTGGGCCGTGACCTTCACTGACCCGCACTCGGTCGCCCCCCAGGGCATCGGGTTGCACCCAACCCAGCTCTACGCCTCAGGGGCCCTCTTCCTGATATTTTTGGTGTTGCTCTGGCTGTGGCCCCGCCGCCGGTTTTCCGGCCGGATCTTTTTCGTCTATGGCCTGCTTCACGGCGCGGCCCGGCTGATCGTCGAGCAGTTCCGGGGAGACTGGCGGGGCGAGCCCATCCTGGGCCTGATCACGCCCACCGGCCTGTTCGCCCTGGGAATGGCTGTGTTGTCATTGCTGGCCCTGGTGTGGCTGTCATATCGCCGTCGAGACCGAAACAGGGGCGATGGCCTGGCGCCTTCGGCCTGAGCGGCTCACCAACAAGGCCGGGGCCGACTGCCAGGTTCTCTGATTTGATTCGGCCTTGAACCTGATCCAGAGATTTAGTTACAACCAGACCACCGTCAAGGCCCTGACACCAGGTCACGGGCGCGGGACTTTATTCAGAGGACATTCTGCCGGTTGAGCCTGGTCGTGGGCTGTCAGCCCCGACGTGGTGGGGCTGGTATTGACGATTGATACTGGATAGTTAGGCCGGGGTGAACGGGGTGATTCAGGGTGGCGGGGTGTACTGGTTACCTACTAGTTTTGGCCTCGGCTCCCGCCCCGCCGCTCGGGGGTTGAGGGCTGGTCAGCTGGTCGGTTTGATAGTGGGGGGGGCGTTCGAGGTCCACTTGCCCTTTATAGTTGCCGTCCTTGTCTAATAGAACCAATACGTAGTGGGTTTCCTTGAGAGTATCTTGGTATTTTAGATAAATTGCGTTTATCCCCTAGGCCAGGGGAGATTCCATTGTCTCATCTTTATTTGACTCCTCGAACGTGACGTGCAGACTACCATCATATTGTTTTTCATCAATCAGTGCCGGGGGCAAATGTTGCAGATAGGGAATTATCTCAACCTGAGCCAAATAAAATGCTACCCGCTGCCCTGTAACTATCTTCCATCTAAGCCGCTTTTCGAAAGGACTATATTTCTCTGATTTTTCATTGTATCGTCCAAGCTCAAACGTTAAATTTATCGCCGGACCATTTCCCACATTAACTAAGTGAACTTGATATTTCTCATTCATCCATGCCATAACATACGGGGCATGAGCTAGTCTTTTTTGATCGGTCATCAAACCTGTTTGTTTTTTCATCTGCTCTCGCATTTTGCGGGTTTCCCGCGTATATCTCCACACGACAAACAAAGTTAGCACAAGGGCGATGGTCTGTATCGCTGGCCCCCACTTTACCAACAAATTCCAAAGACAATCCCAAAACATATCGCCCCCCGATTGTTGTCAGTCTTTAAAACCTTTTCCGAGCCAGACTGATATACGGATAATACCGTGAAGGCCAAGGAAGGCAATCAGCAAAAAGCCGATAGCTACCACCGCTCCAGATAAGACGCATTGGACTACTGGCGGACCTTTAAAATCTGTATGAAGTACGGTCCCTAGTTCGGTGACAAGTTGTTTCGGGAATGATATACACCTACCTACTGGTTTTCCTTTAGGCTTAATTCTCCATGCCCATGGATTCAAATATTTAACTAGTTCAAAATAGTTGCCTAACTGGATTGGTTTCCATCCTGGAAATGGCCTATATATAAGTTTTACATTTGGATCGGATGGGCCACGTGGCAATTGATAGGTATATACACACCTTCCCTTCTGGCGTTGCCAATAGTCATAACCAAGCAGAAAACCAGGAACCATGATACCAATTGCTATCAGAAGAATTAACCTACCTAGTCCCCGCCTGATATTCATGGCCTCTTTCCCCTCAGCAAAGCGCCACCATTTCTTCAGATGATATTTTATTGTGAGGAGGCTGTCAACTTAGGTGGGGGCTGGCTCGCCGCCCGAGGTTACGCGGTCACGCCCTACGGTTACGACAAGCCGCCTGGTTTAGGCCCTCGGCCTGGGCTTGGGGCGGGTGGTTTTCACGTGCGGCCAGCCTCCCCCGGTCGTCCAGAAATAGACCGTCCGCTCGGGGACGCTGAGCCGGGCCGCTATCACCTCGACCGGCACGCCGTCACTTCGCAGCTTTCGGGCCACCAGCACGTGGCGGGCGGTGTACTTGGCGGCCGGGTTGTCCTGGCCCCTCCATGCCTTCCGCTCCCGGTTGTGGTAAGCTTGGTGGGCCTCGGGGGACATCAAGACAATGTGTTCCGGGTTACAGCACCGGGAGTTTCCGCACGTGTGATGGGCCACCACGCCCGGCCGTTCAAACAAAAAGGGCCCGGCCCCGGCCAAGCCCAAAAAAAACTGGTAGGCGGTACGGGACTTGAACCCGTGACTTCCACCGTGTGAGGATGGCACTCTGCCACTGAGTTAACCGCCTACTCAACCCAGTCTATAACCCAAACCTCGAACCAGTTCAAGATAAAACCTGGTTGCAGGATCGTCGCTTGCCTGTTAGATAATCAGTACGGCCGGGAAACACGCAGTCGGGCAACCCACTTTTTCCTTGACACTCAGACCGGTCGCGACTTAACTTTTAAAATTCCATTGGTTCGAAACCTGGAGCAAACCCGGAAAAAATGACGAAAATGAGCGAACTAAAAAAAAAGCCCCGGGGACACATCACCATCGACTCGGAACTCTGCAAGGGCTGCGGACTGTGCCTCAGCGTCTGCCCCAAGGACTGCATCCGGATCAGCCAGAGGCCGAACCTGAAGGGGTACTACCCCGCCGAGGGGAGCGAGTCGGCCGATCAGTGCAACGCCTGCACCCTGTGCGCCACCATCTGTCCGGACATCGCCATCGAGGTGTTTCGTGACTGAGCCGAAGAAAGTCCTGATGCGCGGCTCGCATGTGGTGGGTGAGGCCGCCGTTCGGGCCGGATGCCGCTACTACTTCGGCTATCCCATCACCCCTCAAAACGAACTGCCCGAGTACATGAGCGGCCGGCTGACCGAGGTCGAGGACGGCTGCTTCATCCAGGCCGAGAGCGAGCTGGCCTCGGTCAATATGCTCATCGGCGCGGCCATGGCCGGGGCGCGGTGCATGACTTCGTCCTCGAGCCCCGGCATCAGCCTGATGCAGGAGGGCATTTCGTACCTGGCCGGCCTCGAGCTGCCGGCGGTCATCGTCAACATGATGCGGGGCGGCCCGGGACTGGGCAACATCGCCCCGGCTCAGAGCGATTACTTCCAGGCCACCCGCGGCGGCGGCCACGGCGACTACCGGACCATCGTCCTCGCCCCGGGCACCGGGCAGGAACTGGTCGATCTGACCATCAAGGCCTTTGACTTGGCCGACAAGTACCGCAACCCGGTCATCATCCTGGCCGACGGCATGATGGGCCAGATGATGGAACCGGTGGTCTTCCCCGAGATGATCGACCCGAAAACCTTGCCGCCCAAGGACTGGACCCTGACCGGGGCCAAGGGCCGTCCGTCGCGGATCATTCTCTCGCTCCTGTTGGATCCGCCGACCCTCTAGGAGCACAACTGGAAGCTCTTTCGCAAGTACGAGGAAGTCGAACGCCACGAGATCGACTTCGACTCCTGGCTCCTCGATGACGCCAAGCTGGCCGTGGTGGCCTACGGCACCATGGCCCGCATCGCCAAGGGGGCCGTCAGACGTGTCCGGGAAATGGGCCTGCCCGTCGGCATCCTCCGGCCCAGGACCCTCTACCCCTTCCCCAACGAGGCCGTGGGCGAACTGGCCCGCAAGGTCAGGCACATGATCGTCTTCGAGATGTCCTTCGGGCAGATGATCGAGGACGTCAAGCTGGCCGCCGAGGGCCGATGCGACGTGTCCTTCTACGGCCGGCCCGGCGGGGTCATCCCCACGCCCGAGGAGCTGTCCCAGGTCATCACCAGCCACTACTACCAGCACGGCGTGGACAAAGAGGCGGCCGATTTTTCAGGAGGCCAACGGTGAAACAGATATTTGCCAGACCCAAGAGCCTCAAGGAGGCGGTGTTTCATTACTGCCCGGGCTGCGGACACTCGATCATCCACCGTCTGGTGGCCGAGGTCATCGACGAATTGGGGATCCAGGACATAACCATCGGCGTGCCGCCGGCCGGCTGCGCCGTGCTGGCCTACAACTATTTTGACGTGGACATGGGCGAGGCGCCCCACGGCCGGGCCGTGGCCGTGGCCACCGGCCTCAAGCGCGTCCTGCCCGACCACGTCGTCTTCACCTACCAGGGCGACGGCGACATCGCCGCCATCGGCACCGCCGAGACCATTCACGCCGCCAACCGGGGCGAAAACATCACCGCCATCTTCGTCAACAACGCCGTGTACGGCATGACCGGCGGCCAAATGGCCCCGACGACCCTGACCGGCATGGTCTCGACCACCACCCCCGGCGGCCGGGACCTGGCCCGGGACGGCGCCCCGCTGGACCTGACCCAGATGCTGGCGGTGGCCAAGGGCGCGGCCTATCTCGAACGGACCGCGGTCAACACCCCCAAAAATATCCGCCGCACCAAAAAGGCCATCAAGAAGGCCTTCCAGACCCAACTCGACGGCCGGGGATTCGCCCTGGTCGAGATCCTGTCGCCCTGCCCCACCAACTGGAAGATGTCCCCCGTGGACGCGGCCAAGTGGGTGGACGACGTGATGAGTCAGACCTTCCAGCCGGGCGTGGTCAAGGACGTGGCCGCCGAGGCGGCCGCGGCCCGGGCGAACGAGGGGGCGGCGGCATGACCTTCAAGACGGCCTTTTCCGGCTTCGGCGGCCAGGGCGTGCTCATGATGGGCTACCTGCTCGCCCTGGCGGCCATGAACCAGGGCCGGAACGTGACCTACCTCCCGGCCTACGGCGCCGAGGTCCGGGGCGGCACGGCCAACTGCACCGTCGTCGTCTCCGACGACGAGATCGCCTCGCCGGTGGCCTCATCGCCCGACCTGGTGGTGGCCATGAACAACCCCTCGGTGGCCAAATACGAGAACATGGTCCGGCCCGGGGGTTACCTGTTCGTCAATTCGTCCCTGGTCCACCAACGCCCCACCAGGACCGACATCGAGGTGGTCGACATCCCCGCCTCGGAGATCGCCCACGAACTGGGCTCGGACCGGACGGCCAACATGATCATGATGGGCGCCGTGGCGGCCAAGTCCAAGATCGTGCCCCTGGACGCCATGAAGGCGGCCATGGCCCAGATCATGGCCGGCAAGAAACAAAGCATCATCGAACTCAATCAAAAGGGGATGGACCTGGGGGCGGCCAAGGTCGAGGCCTAACCGGCCCGACCTCGCAACACCCCGAAAAACAGGCCGGAGCGACCCCAAAAAACGCGGCCGACCGGCCGCGTGACACGACACCAGGGAGGAACCCCATGAGCGTCAAGCAAATCACCGTCGAGATGCCCAACGAACCCGGTTCGTTGTCCAACTTGAGCACGCTTCTGGGTTCGGCCGGCGTAAACATCATCGCCTTCTTCGTATCGACCACCACGCCCACGGGCACGGGTCTGCTCCGCTGCGTGACCAACAACCCGGACAAGGCGGTCAACGTCTTTGCCAGCAACGGCATGAAGCCCGAGGTCAACGAGGTCGTGGCCGCGGTGACGCCCCACCACCCCGGCGGACTCAACGCCGTGCTCAAGCCGATCCATGAGGCCGGGGTGAACATCGATTACCTCTACCCCTGCCTCAACACCGGCGAGGAAACGGTCCTCATCCTGGGCATGGCCGAGATCGACCAGGTCACCGAGGCCCTCAAAAAGAACTGGATCAAACTCTACGACGAGGAACTATACCAAATCGCCGGGTGAGGTGGGAAGCCCCACAGGCGTACTTCGCGGTGCCACTCGGCACACGAGTGATTCGCGATATTCTTTCCGTCAGGGAGACACTTGGTTCGCCGCGCTTGCCGCCTCCACTTCGTTTCGGCTTCGCGGTACATAGAGAGCGCGGCGCGTTGCCCGACAATTTGAGCGCGCACGTCTACCAAAATCCCGACCAGGTGGCGAGCCCGGCCGGTGTGAAGCCACACGGGCGTATTTCGCGGCAAACGTTGGAGGCCTGCTAGCTTTTACGTCCACGCCAGCATCTGCCGCACGGTTTTTAAACATCAACCTCTCGTCGGCCAGTTACCTGGCCCTTTCCCATACCTCTGAACAGGGATCATCGAGTGCATAAAGTGAGCATCAAGGGGACGGGCTCCTATGTCCCCGAACGCGTTCTGGACAACGCCTATTTCGCAAAGCTGGTGGACACCACCGACGAGTGGATCATCTCCCGGACCGGAATCAAGGAACGCCGGGTGGTCGAGCCCAACCAGGCCCTGACCGACATGGCCCTCCCGGCCGCCGAGCGGGCCCTGGAGATGGCCGGCGTCACGGCCGGAGACATCGACCTGATCGTCTTCGGGACGGTCACGCCCGACATGCTGACCCCTTCGGCGTCCTGCATCCTCCAAAAGCGCCTGGGGGCCAACGGGGTGGCCGCCTTTGACGTGGGGGCCGGTTGTCCGGGATTCATCTACGCCTTGTCCGTGGCCCAGAAGTTCGTGGCCGACGGCTCCCGCAAGTGCGTCCTGGTGATCGGCGGCGAGGTGATATCAAAGTGGACCGACTACCAGGACCGGGGGACCTGCGTCCTGTTCGGCGACGGGGCCGGGGCGGTCGTCCTGGGGCCGTCCGATGGTGAAGGCGAGATCCTGTCCACCCATCTGCGGGCCGACGGGCGGCTGTGGGACCTGCTGTACGTGGCCGGGGGCGGATCGCGCCAGCCCCCGACCCATGAGTCCCTGGACGCCGGCCTCCACTATCTCCGGATGGCCGGCCACGAGGTCTTCAAGCACGCCGTTAGGTACATGACCGAGATCGCCCTCGAGGCCCTGGAGCATAACCGGATGACCATCGACGACCTCGACTGGTTCATTCCCCACCAGGCCAACATCCGGATCATGGAGGCCGTGGCCGACCGGCTGGGCATCCCGGCCGAAAAGGTGATCGTCATCGTGGACAAGTACGGCAATTTCTCCTCCGGCACCATCCCGACGGCCTTTGACGAGGCGGTGCGTGACGGCCGGATAAAGCGGGGCGACCTGGTACTGATGGACGCCTTCGGCGCCGGCTTCACCTGGGGCTCCGTCCTCCTCCGCTTCTAGTGCGTGGCCGCACGGGCATGCTCGCGATCAACGTTGGTGGTCGCCGCTCTCTTGTCTTTCGCGCTTGACGGCGCCACTACGTCGGCGCCTGCGCCGGGTAAGGCCGGGAATCAGTTATTGGTTTCAAGCGGGCATACTAATCATCTAGTTTCTGCAGGAACTCCTTGAACCAATCCTTGTTTCGTACGCTATCCAGATCAGTATCTTCTTCGAGGTGCTTGCGTTTGGGCAACGTCCCGGCCTCCAATGCCTTTTCGAGCCAATTACGGCACCCCTCTTCATTACCAGTCAAAGCGCAACAGCAGGCCAAGTTGTAGGCAGCTGATCCTGGCGAGAGTTCTTCCATAGCCACAAATTTTTCCATGGCTGCGGAAAACAATTTTTCCGCTTCAGCCCCCTCTTTGCTCTTGGCCTGCTCCATGAGAGCAAGGCCCCATCCGTTCAAAGCTTGATGGTCATCCGTTTTAATCTTGAGCGCCGCTTCGTACTTGGTGCAGGCCTCAGCCAAAAGGTTGTCTGATTCATCGCCGCTCTTCAGCCTGGACCGCTCTAAAAGGGCGTTGCCCCAATTGTGGAGCGCTTCGTGTGAGTACGGTTTGATCTTGAGTGCCGCTTCGTACTTGGTACAGGCCTCAGCTAAAAAGGCGTCTGATTCATCGCCACTCTTCAGTCTGGCCCGCTCTGCTAGGGCAGCACCCCAATTGTGGAGCGCTTCCTGTTTGTCTGGTTTGATCCTGAGCGCCTCTTCGAATTTCGAGCAAGCCTCTTCTAAAAGGTTGTCAGTCTCATCCCCTGTCCTTAGTTTCGCCTTCTCATAAAGTACAATACCCCATTGAAAGAGCGCTTCGTGGTCATCTGGTTTAATATCCAGCGCCGACTTATACTTATCAATGGCCTCTCCTAAAAGATCGTCTGATTCGTCTCCGGTCCTTCGCTTCGCCTGCTCATAAAGTACAACGCCCCAGTTGAAGAGCGCTTCGTGTTTATCCGGTTTGATATCCAGCGCTGCCTTGTACTTATCAATGGCCTCTTCTAAAAGATCGTCTGATTCGTTTCCGGTCCTTCGCTTCGCCTGCTCATAAAGTACAACGCCCCAGTTGAAGAGTGCTTGGTGTAAATCGGGTTTGATATCGAGTGCTGCCCTAAATTTTGCAATTGCCTCGGTTGAAAGATCTTCTGAATCAGTATCGCTTTTCAACGCTGCCTGCTTTGTAAGGGCGTTGCCCCAGTTAAAGAGAGCTTGGTATAGGTCCGGTTTGATCTCTACCGCCGCCTTGTACTTGCCAATGGCTTCGGCAAAAAGCTCCTCAGGTTCAGTTCCGCTCTTCTGCAAGGCCTGATCTGACAGGGCGTTGCCCCAGTTGTAGAGCGCTTGGTACAAATCCGGTTTGATATTGAGAGAGGCTTTGTACTTGGTGAGAGCGTTGCAAAATAGTTTCCCGATGCCGGGCG
>JAHJDS010000096.1 GCA_018812395.1 Pseudomonadota bacterium | reverse complement strand
GTCTGGTCCCCTTGTATGGCCTCCAGGGCTACTTTCGACTTGAACGACGGGCTGTAGGTCTTCCGCTTGGCCATCTCTTACCTCCAAATCTCATGGCCAAATCAACCTAACACACCTGTCCGAATTTCGGGGACCACCGCTCAGTTACCATATTAAAAAACAGCGTATAATTAAAAGGAAATAGTTCCAGCATAGCCCCTGTGGTTACCAATCGCCACAGGGGCTCATTTTCACTGGGCCACAGTATAACCAGATGGGAGGGACTGAGTGGTCGCCAAGCTAGTTTACTGGTTTGGTCTGGAATACACACCAAATTCCAGAAAAGTGGAGGTGCCTTTGAAAATTGGACTTCTTTACATCACCAAGGAGCAAGTGTAATCATCAAACCAGCTGAAATTTAAGCAATAATGAGGTTTCGGCTCGAAGCAAAACGTATTGGTACGCTTCGTGCTCCATTTAAGGCCAGAAAAAAACCGACACCAAGGATCAGACCAAGGTGTCCTCCGAAATGACTCGGACTATACGGAGCGAAAACATGAACAAGACAATTCGGCGCGTGTTGACCGTTGCTATCGCACTAGGGGTCATCGCGTCTATGGCCGGTACGGCATCGGCAATCTCGCCTCAACCATTGCCACCAACCAGCCAACTCCAAATCAGAGGTCTCAGCCCACAGCCTGAGCCACCGGACTCCTACCGGCGGCATCGAGGAATCAATCCCCGGTCCGCATATCGGGGAGCCTTACCCATTCCCATCCACCGGCCCGCCTATCGAGGAACTTTACCCATTCCCATTCCCAGGCCCGTCTATCGGGTGAATCGTTTCCACGGTAAAGGCCACGGCCGCCACATTCGAAGAAGGAACTTTCGATAGGCTAAGGCCTGACGTCGTAACTCAACCCACCCTGGTCTGCCGTGGGCCAGGGTGTTTTTTCACGCCTAGACCATTCCCTCCTACAGGCCGCCGAATCGCAACGACCGCATGGCTCAGTATCCGATCAAATTGAACTAATCCGGTTCACTTCAACTTGGACAGCCCCTTGAGGTCCATTGCCTTGAGCAGAGTCAATGCCGCCCCTGGATCACTGCTTTCCATCTGGGTCTGGACCATGATCAGATTCGACACGAAGACCTGAACAGTTAGATGTTTCATCTTTTTGTTGTAACTCTCTAGGGCGTTGAACCCGGCCACCTTGATGGATTTGACTCGACTGGTGGGGGTGTCCGTTGAAATCTTCATGCCCGCCATTTTGGCCAGGCTCTTGACAATGGGGCCAGACGTCAAAGCTATCCTCACCTTGGTCTGACCTTTCATGTAGACTCTGGAGGCAGCGCTGATGGTGTAAGTCTTCATCTTCATGTCGTGGGCTATCACCTGCATTGGGGCCTTGAACCCCGCCAGTTCTGCCGGCAGGAACTTGGCCATGTCTTTGGCCGTTACAGCCGCGGCCGACCCTGAAAGGGCCATGGCCAAAAAGGATATCCCGATCAACACCACGATGGTTCTTTTCATGACAACCTCCTTGAAAAGACATCCCCACTACCGGATTCTTTTAATCCGGAATCATGCCGCAGTCGCTGCGACACAGCTCCGTTTCCCCAATGCTGAGCCAGGTCAGCGGTGTTTTAATGTAGCGCCCCGTCCCAACGCTTCTGCTAAGCATCAATAATAGCACAGTCAGCATCGAAGTAGATCATTTTCCCGATAGGAGAGCATGCCGCCTGGTTATGATTGCCCATCTCGCCGACCTAGCCGCCGAGAGGGTCGGGTCGAGCGCGTACGCCTGGGTCAAATCCTCTAACTTAGTTATTTCTAGCCCCGTATGCCATTTCCGCTGACGGTGAATAGTCAAGTCCTCAAGTCTTACCGAATATGGTTTGCGCGACCAAGAACCATCCCGGCACGGTCAGGAGAGAAAGAGGTATGCCGATGCCGACCAGCAAATAAGCCAGTTCCTCATCCAGCTCGAACTGCGCTGCGACAATAGCGCCTGTGATCATGGGTGCCATGGCCGATTCAAGCACGGAAATCTCCGCTATCGAGCTATAATCGTGCAAGATCCACACATAGAGCAGCCCAAAAATGATCGGAGCCAGAATAAGCTTGTAGCTCAGGCCGATCAACAGAGGCGCCTTGTGAAACTTAATCAACTTAGAGTCAAAGCGGATTTGGCTGCCAACGGCGACCAAGGCAACCGGCACCAGTGCCGCCGCCAGCTTGATTAGCACGGCATCCACCGAATCCGGCAGATCTATGCCCAGAAGGTAGATAACCACGGATAACAGCATCGCCAAAAAAGGAGGAAACTGAAACAACCGTTTAGCGATTCCGCTGAGCGATGCGTCGTGTTTAGAATAGAATGAGGCCAAAATTAGCCCCGCGGTAGACAAGGCCAGGAAAGAACCGGCTTGGGAAATGATGATCCCGGTCTTGATCGCGTCGGGCCCAAGCAGTGCCTCCAATATTGGAAAGCCGACAAAGGACGTATTAGCAAAGCCAGCGGTGAGGACCAAGGCGCCTACTGTTTCCGGCCTCCATTTCAAGGCCCGCCCGAGGAGGCTGAAAACTAAGAACGCCACGAAGACTAGGAGCCAGGGCATGGAGACCGGGACAAGAAGCTTCATGGTTATGCCGGACTGCTCCAGAGTGGCTGGCACGTGATGGATAACTAGGGCCGGGAACGCCACATATATGACAAAGGTATTGAGCACCTTGGCGCTCTGACCGGGGAGCTTATTGCTGACCCGTAAGAGATAACCAGCGAGCATGCAGATAAACACGGTTGCTAAGTTGGGCATAAGTCCCTCAACAACAGGGCCGCTCCAGGACTTGTGCAAACCCTTCAACGGATGGGAATCGCTTCAAACGGAATTATGCTGCAGACGCAGCGAGACAGCCTCGTTTCCTACTTGCCAAGCCAATTTTCAGGCCCTTCGGTGAAAAGGCCTGCTTTGCCTTGACTCTCCTCTCTCTGAATTAAAAATTATCATGGTCAGCCTCAAAAACCCAGGATTTTTCTATGTGTGCGAACACCTCCCTCTTTCTGGATTTACTGCTACAGCTACTGAAAATTTCCCGCCATTCAGTCTTTCCCTAAAGACTGCCGAGGTCTTAAACACCACCACCCGACGGGCCCGAATAGTCGCAGGGACGCCGTTTTTTGGATTTCGACCTATCCTGGCCCGCTTATTCCTGACCTCGAATTTTCCGAAACCGGTGACAAGGATGTTCTCGCCGCGTTCGAGGGTAGACTTCATGATCTCCAGAAAGGACTCGACCACCTTCCGGGAATGGGTCTGACTCAAGTCTGCGCGGTTGGCCACGGCGTTGATGAGGTCTTCTTTAGTGATGGTCATGTCGACTCCCAGAATAAATTAGACGAACTGGAATAATGGTAGCATAATTAAGTGGTTGGAGCAATGAAAATGGGTAGAAAATGGAATTCCCTCGATACCGATTCAGGTCCAAGGAAGGTCGGCCTAAAGTTGTCACGCGTGACCAAATTTAGAGGTGTCGCGCTGGGTGGAATCCTTAAAAAAATTGGTCTTTTGAGGATGACCCAAGTAATTGTCACATTTTCACCGAGCTTTGCAAATTATTAGCACAGTCCAGCAGAGGCTTGGGTTAAAAAAATTTAGAGGCCGGTCGAGAGCGCCCAACCTGTTGTTTGATCACTCATCCGCCACCCTATGCCCTGTCGCCTCTTCATCCACCCAGTCCTCTTCCTCCCAGGTCATGCCCCGCCGGCCAGGCACTTTTCTCGTAGGTCCAGCCTTATAAAGGAGGCAGCTTTTCGGGCCATAGCAGAATGTCTCGAACCGGTACCTTTTCTGGGACGGAATCCAGTGGTCGACGATGATCTCCACTGGCATTCGACAGCCCCAAATGCAGGCAATACATTTCGCTGCATAGGTCCTGGCGTCCAGACGTCGATGGCCTCGTTCCCTGTAGGCCTCTAACTCAGGTGGCACTCCTAGCAAAGGTGGACCTTCGGAAGGAACCTCCTCGGCACTTTTAACGATCTTGATCCCACTCGTCTTGTAGAACCCAGCTGTCTCAAGCCTCTGGTCAGCAACCGGTACCGAAAACCCGCTGACCACCATGCCTGCTTGAAATCTATATTTTTCTCGTGCTGATTTGCCGACGGCGATCAGGAACTCGCCGGTTTCCTCCCCACATTTACCTTCAATCCCCAGTACATATCCTTGGTAGGTATGCTGTCGTTGATCAAAAGACCGTGTCAGACGGATTCGAGGTTGGACTGATATTAAACGACCAGACCAAGCTATCTTCTGAGTATCCATTTTTTGTCTTGACATCGGTCTTTGTCAGCTCTGTCGCTTACGCCTTCCGCAAGCCATTGAAGAGAAGCTGAAACTCTCCCTATGACCAGGAACTCAGTAACTGGGAATTACTTTCGAATGACCACCTGGACCGAGACCGAGTCGCCCTTGGCCATAAAGGTCTGGTCGGCGGCGGCGTCGAAGTAGATCGCTTCACCCGGTTGTAGACTCATGGATTTGCCCTCGTGGGTGATATCGAGGCCGCCGGAGATCTGGTAGATGAACTGTCGGCTGTTCGTGGTGCGGGGTTTGATGATCCGGCCGTCCTTGGCCCGGGTGACGAATACGCTGATCCGGTTGTCGACCGCCCCTTGGGGGAAAACCTCGCTTAGTTCGACACCCCCCTGGCTATATACCCTCAGATCGTCCGCGGCCAGGTGGACAAATGAGGCCTCCCGCTCGTGGACGAAGAAGGACATGGGCTTTTTCAATTCCTGGGCGATCTTCTGCATCAGGGCCACCGAGGGGGAGATCTGACCGGTCTCGATGCGCTGCAAGGTCATGACAGAGATATCCAGTTCGTCGGCCAAACTCTTGAGGGTATGGCCCAGTGCCTTGCGCTGAAATCTGATTTTGGCTCCTAGCTCTTTCATTTCTAGATCCTCTTAGGCGGTATTATACCGCAGACGCGGCACTACAACTACATCGCCTGGGGGTTGCCAAGCCAACTTTCAGGCGCTTCTGTTCCGGCCCCCTGTAAGCTGAGACATTGGCCCTGTTGAGGGTTTGAGTGCTAGGCTGCCCTGCAGGAGGCAGTCAGATGGCCAGAAGG
>JAHJDS010000095.1 GCA_018812395.1 Pseudomonadota bacterium | reverse complement strand
GCCGCGGACCCGGTCCGTCCCTCGGGCCCCCCGGCCCCCCCGGGCCCGGCCGAGGGCCCGGTCCAGGTCCTCGGGGCGTTGGGAGCCGATCAGGATTCGCTTGCCGTCGGCCAGTTCGATCTGGACGCCCCGACTACCGCTGACGTTGTAGGCCATACCCCGCCGGCCGAACCCCCAGCGCACGCCCCAGCCGCCGTATTCCCTGATCGGGGCGTAGGTCCGCGGCTCGTGGCGGGCGATCATGTCCACGGGGATTTCCCGCTTGGCCAAGGGAAAGAACCTGATCCGCAGATGGGTCCGATCGACCGTCACCCGGAGGCAGAGTTTCCACAGCAGCCAGGTGACGCCCAGGATAAGACCGAACATCACCGCCGAGAAGACGATCAGCAGCCAGTCGGGCATGGGGTTGTTGCCCCAGGGCCGCCCGAGGATCAACTGCTTGACCAGGCCGTAGCCGAAGACGGCCAGCGCCAGGAAGTCCAACGACCCGATAACGGCCCACAACCACCACTGGCGAAAGTGCTGTTCCTCCTCGAACAACACCCCCCTCGCCGCCTGGTCCATCACCCCCTCCTTGGTGCTCTCGATCCTCATCGGTCGGTCCGGCCCGGCGGTCGGTCGGCCGGTGTTCGGGTTCAGTCCAGGAGCACGATGCCCACCAGGTCGACCGCGTCGTCGCCCTCGGCCAGGGGCGACAGCTTCAACCCCGCCCGAAGGGCCGTGGCAAAGACGTCGATACCGCAGGCCTCCATGCTCGGCCGGGCCACCTCGGGGTGGAGGCAGCGCTCCGGTTCGAGCCGGCAGGCGTCGCACTGCCAGCAGCGGCCCATGGCCAGGGCCAGGGCCCGGCGCAGCCCCCGGCGGGCCAGGTCGCGCTCCAGGGCGGCCAGGGCCCGTTGGGGTTCCTTCATGATCGGGGTCTGACGGCCCCGGCCCAGTTCGGCGGCGAAGCGGACCAGGACCGCCCGGTGGTATTCGCCCAGCAGGCGTCGGGTCTGGTCCGGGACCGGGGAATGAGGGGGACACGTCCGCCATTGGCCGTACTCGGGGCAGCCGTAGCGGCACTTCATGACCACCGCCTCGGAGACGATCACCTCCGTGGGATCGATCACCTTCGCCTCGGCCGCGCCGTGTCGGCGGGCCAGATGCAGGACGTCGCCGTCGTTCATGGCCGTTTCACCTTACCATCATGCTCGCCGCCGTCGGGCGCCGGTCACGGGGCCGGCGGCCGGCGGGACGGAACGAACTCCCGGGCCGCCCGGACCAGGTCCTCCCCGGCCTGCCGACCCAATTCGGGGTAGACCGCTTCCAGTCGGGTCTGGCGCACGTCGGACGACCAGCGGCGCAGATGGTCGCCCCAGGCGCCGAAGCTGACCTGATAACCCAAAAACCCGACCAAGACCAGACCCAGGATAAAGGTCACCTGGCCGCGGCGCACCAGGCGGTCGTGGCTTCTGACCAGACCCGGGTCCTGCCAGGCCCGGGCGACAAAGCCCACCCGCTGGGCGATGGAGAAATGGTGCCACGAGGGCAGGTTGCGGATTCGGCCCGACATCCGGGCCAGCCGCTCCAGGGAGGCGGTGATCGGGATCGGGCTGCCGTGGGCGGCCATGGCAAAGGCGTCGGCCTGCCGCTCGAAGTGACGCATAAACCAGCCCATCACCCCCCGGAAGTACAACAGCATGAACGCGACCATGGGCAGGCCGATCCACAGGGCCAGGCCGGCCTCGCCCAGGGGTTCGGAGGGTGGGACCCGGAACAGGACCGCCTCCCCGGCCGCGGCCAGGGGCAGCAGGACCTCGAGCACCACGGCCGTGGTCAGGCCGTAGCCGAGCATGATCACCAGAAAAAACCTGACGTGCCGGTAGTGGACGTGGCCGGCCTCGTGGGCGACCACGGCGTCCAGTTCTTCGGGCGGCAGGGCCCGCAGCAGGGCTGGCGAGATGAGCAGGTACCGGGTTCGCCGAAAGAACCCCAAGACCCCGGCCGATAGGCCCCGGCCGTCCATCAGCGGCCAGAGGTGGACCTGGGCCGGATTGAAGCCCAGCCCCCGGGCCATGGTCAGGACCCGGTCCCTGACCGGCCCCGGCGGCAGGGGTTTGAGGCCCCACACGTAGCGGACCAGGATCGGAAAGAAATAGGACGCCACGAGCAGGCCCGAGCCGAACAGGACCAGGACCCCGGCCGGGTTGTTGAGGAAGCGGTTCAGCCCGGGCCAGGGGATGGCCTCCAGGGCGTCGAACACGGCCGACAGCACCAGCCAGGGGACCATGATCGGCACGGCCAGCCGCAACTGCCCGACGACGTATCCCCGCCGGGTGACGCCGCCGCGGAAGACCTCGCGGTGCGCCGGCCAGGACCAGTACCAGAGGGTCATCAACAGCCCGATGAAGGCGCTTATGCCCACCAGGCCCTGAAATGAGGACAGGTCGCCCAGCCAGGGGACGAGGCGGACGAAGGACTTGAACTCCAGGACGTGGGCCAGGACGCCCAGGGCCCCGATGGCCGCCCCGGACAGGACCAGGTTGAGGCGGGCCATGGCCCGTGGCCCGTCCAGGTCCGACCCCTCGGCCCGGGCCCGCCCCAGACGACGGTTCAACCGGCCGAACCCGGCCAGGCACATCAGGGTGAAGACGAGGTACACCCCCGCCCAGCCTGACGTGGCCTGCCACCAGGCCAGACCCGGCGGCCGGCCGGTCGGGGCGACCAGGTACACGATCAGGGCCACGACGAAATAGATGATGAAGTTAAACACGGAAGATCGTCCGGGCGTTTCGCCCCAGGATGAGTTCCGCCTGGGCGTCGGTCAGCCCGGCGTCGCTGATTTCCCTAAAATAGCGCCCCGGCTCGATCAAGGGGTAATCGCTGCCGAACAGGACCTTGTCCGGCCCGACGATCCGGCAGGCCTCGGCGTAGATCAACGGACGGTAGAGAAACGGCGAGGCGGCGGTGTCGAAATAGACGTTTTGAAAGACCTCGTCGACCTCTTTCTTCATCAGGGCGTAAAAGAACAGCCCCCCGCCCCAGTGGGCCAGGATCCAGGTCGTCCGGGGATGGTTTTTGAGTAGTTGGTAGAGCGCCCCCAGGGTCATGGGGGCCTTGCCGGGGTAGACATGGCCCACCGACTCGTTGGTGTGCAGCAGCAACGGCTTGCCGGCCTCGGCGCAAACTGTGGCCAGGGGGCCCAGTTGTCGGCGGACCTCCTGGTCGATGTCCCGGGCGTACCAGGCCAGCTCGCCCAGGCCGGCCAGGCCGGCGTCCAGCAGGGCCTTGGCCTGGACGGCCGCGTCGCCCCGGGCCGGGTTGACCAGGCCCAGGCCGATGATCCGTCCGGGGTGCCTCTGTTGGGCCTCGAGGATGGTTTGGTTGTGGCGGTCGAGGTTGGCCTGTTGCTGCCAGGGAAAGCCCATGACCACTGACGTCCTCACGCCCTGCTCGTCCATGGCGGCCACGAGTTGCTCGGCCGTCACCAGGCGCGAGTCGGGGTCGGCGTAGATGGCCTCGAAGGCCGGCTCGCCTTTTAGGAAACGCTCCCGGTGGGCGACGACTTTTGCCGGAAAGACGTGGACGTGGACGTCGACGATATCCATGGCCGGGAACTATACCACGTCCGGCCAAAGCGGGGCAAACCAAGTGGTCACCTGACGTCGGCCCCGAAGAGCGTTTCCATCCGCTTCAGGGCGAACTCGTGGGCCGCGGCGTCGAAGTCGGCCACGGCGTCGCCATAGACCACGGCCCGGCCGTCCCGGTTGGCCCAGTCGCCCAGGGTCTCCATGACGCAGATCGAGGTGCAGACCCCGGTGAAGACGACCTCGTCCACCTCTTCCCGGGACAGGATTTCGTCCAGGGCGGTGTTGAAAAAGGCGCTGTAGCGGGTCTTGGCGATGACGACGTCGCCCGGCCGGGGCGCGAGTTCGTCCACGATCCGGGCCCCGGGGGTGCCCTGGACCGCGTGGGGCGGGAAGCGCTCGAACTCCCGGTCTTCGGGCTGGTGGGCGTCGCACAGATAGACGACCAGCCCGCCCTCGTCCCGGACCTCCCCGGCCAGGGCCTTGATCCGGGGGACGATGGGGTGGACCGTGGGGCCGATGTACAACGCCCCCTCGGGGTGGACGAAATCATGGATCATGTCCGTGATGAAGATGGCCCGCCGCCCCATGGCTTCCTCCTCGATGTTGATTCAATTGTTATTCTATTCCCGCCTGGTGGCGAGTCAAGACGCGCCCGAAAGCCGTTGACACCGCGGATCAGTTACCTTATCTTAGAGCAATTTCTTAGGGTACCCGCAGTTATTGGTGAAAGCGATGGCCGGTCAGCCCAGGCTCAAAAACACGCGCAACATCGGCATCATGGCCCACATCGACGCCGGCAAGACCACTCTGACCGAGCGTATCCTCTACTACGCCGGCCGGATCCACCGCATGGGCGAGGTCCACAACGGCGAGGCGACCATGGACTACATGCCCGAGGAGCAGCAGCGGGGCATCACCATCACCTCGGCCGCCACGTCTTGTTCCTGGAACAAAAAGACGATCAACCTCATCGACACGCCGGGCCACGTGGACTTCACCATCGAGGTCGAGCGGAGCCTGCGGGTCCTGGACGGGGCCATCGCCGTGTTCTGCGCCGTGGGCGGCGTCGAGCCCCAGTCGGAGACGGTCTGGCACCAGGCCGATCGCTACCGGGTGCCCAAGATGGCCTTTGTCAACAAGCTGGACCGCGTCGGGGCCGACTTCGACGGTTGCGTCGAGCAGATGCGCCAAAAGCTCGGCGCCCGGCCCCTGGTGGTGACCAGCCCCTGGGGCGTCGAGGACAGGCACGTCGGGGTCATCGACCTGATCCGGATGGTCGGCCTCAAATGGCACGCCGACACCCTGGGGGCGACCTTTGATCAGGTGCCCGTCCCGTCCGAACTCGAGGCCGAGGCCCGACGCCGTCGGGCCGAGTTGCTCGAGACCCTGGCCGACGCCGACGACGAGTTGGCCGAAAAGTACCTGGCGGAGGAGGACCTCTCCGAGGCCGACCTGAGGGCCGCCGTTCGCCGGGCCACGCTGTCGCTGAGCCTGGTGCCGGTGCTGTGCGGCTCGGCCCTCAAGAACAAGGGCGTCCAGCCCCTGCTCGACGCCGTGGTCGACTTTCTGCCCAGCCCGCTGGACGTCCCGGCCGTGGTCGGCGTCAATCCCCAGACCGGCGCCCAGGAACGACGGGAAACCGACGAGGCCGAGCCGCTGTGCGCCCTGGCCTTCAAGGTCCAGATGGACGGCGGCCGCAAACTGGTCTACGCCCGGATATATTCGGGGCGGGTCAAGACCGGGCAGACCGTTTACAACCCCGCCCGGGAGACACAGGAGAAGATCGCCCGCATCCTGCGCATGCACTCCAACAAGCGCGAGCGCATCGACGAGGCCCTGGCCGGCGACATCGTCGGCCTGGTCGGCCTGAAACAGGCCTCGACCGGCGACACCATCTGCCCCCCGGATCACCCCATCCTGCTCGAGACCATCTACGCCTACGAGCCGGTCATCTCCGTGGCCGTGGAGCCCAAGACGGTGGCCGACGCCGACAAGGTGGCCCAGGCCCTGGGCCGCCTGGCCGAGGAGGACCCCACCTTCCGCGTCCGGGAGGACCCCGACACCGGGCAGACGATCATCTCCGGCATGGGCGAACTGCACCTGGACGTCCTGGTCACCCGGCTGCGGCGGGATTACAACGTCCCGGTCAACGTCGGCCAGCCCCAGGTGGTCTATCGCGAGACCGTGACCAGGGAAGT
>JAHJDS010000094.1 GCA_018812395.1 Pseudomonadota bacterium | reverse complement strand
CGGAGCCTCGTCCAAGCTACCCAGGGCCATCAGGCACAGGCCGACCTCATTGAGTAGCCAGCCTTTATCTAAGGGGTCGGTAACCAGTGGCTCCTGGGACGGGTCGGAGCCAGGAAAGAACTCCAGCATCAGGGCCAAGGCCGTCTCATACGCCCCCAGTTGGTGTATCAAAATTTTTCGGTTGCCCTGATATATCCTGTCTCGACGTATTTCATGGGCCTCATCATAGGCCCCGGCCCGGCAGGCGTGGTGCACGACCTCGATCAGAGGGGCCAAATCGTCCAGGGTGGGGTTCACGGGCACGTCACCGGCCAGGTCGAGATAATAATCCTTGATCCGCTGGTGGGCTGCTTGGGTCTGGTTCTGGTCGCCGTGCACAAGCAAGGCCTCATAATGACGCCGAATCAACGGGTGAGCGGTGTAGTGTTGTTCGCGCGAATCATGCCGCAGCATCCGGTACTTGACCAAACGGTCGACCATGGCCTGAAAATCAGCCGCGCTCAGGGCGGCGATCGGGGCGTTGAGGTCCGTGGCCTTGGTCCTGGTCCGGAAGACTTTCGTAAATGCCTCTTCCTTGACCGGCTTACGGAAGGCGCTGAACAACTTCAAAAAGGCGCGCTCGGCCTCGGTCAAGTTTTCGTCATAGCGGCGCAGGACCCGGTGGACGCGTTCGTAGCGTGACTCGGTGGGATCATAGGGCTTGACGTCGCGGGCATAGGCCACATCGCCCTCATGCCGTTCGGCCACGTGGGAGCCGACCAGACTGAGGGTCAGGGCATGACCGTCCCAGTCGGCCACCACCTGATCCAGTTCCTGGTCCGAGCCCTGGACGCCCAATTTACTAAGCAGATCGCGCCCGTCCCGGGCGCTCAAACGCATCACGTCCCGGTGAACGTAGGTCGTAAAATCCATCAGGTCCAGGACCGGGGCCCGGCTGGTGATCAAACAGAACGACTCGTGTGTGGGTAAGGAAAAGTATTTCAGGAAATCGGCCAGGTCGTGGTTCCGGAGCAGACCGTAGTCGTCCCCCTCCTGGTCCTGCATCACCTCCAGGCCGTCCAGGACGAACAGATAGCGTCCGGCCTGGAGCATCCCGGCAATAAAACGGGCCTTGGCATTGGCCGAGGGATAAGCGGCCGGATCGATCAGACCCTGGCCCAGGAAGTCGAGGGCGGCCTCGAAGAACTCGTCCACGCCGGGTTTTTCGTAAAAACCCCACCAGAACACGCCGTCGGGTTGCCGGTTAGAATTATCGGCCAGGAGATCATCCAGCCAGCGCCGGGCCAGGCTGCTCTTGCCCTCGCCGCCGAACCCGATCAGGCCGGTCACCCGGGTCTCTTGATTGACCCAGTCTCCGGTAATTTTTTGGCGCAAATCGTCCCGGCCGACCCACTCGGCCAGCGGCGTGGGCGCGTTGACCAGTTCGACCCCCAGGTCCCGCCCGGCCGCGGCCTTGGCCGTCTCGACGTCCCGGGGTACGGCCGCTTCTCGTAACGGGTACGGACCCTCGTGCAGCGCCAGGCCGAGGGGTTCCAGGCTCAAAACCTGGGCGTCAACCGCCCAGCCCTTCCGCCTTTTGGCCTGCACGTCCGCGGCGGGTTGAACTTTTCGATTTTTGGGGTTCCAACGTTCGGTGAGGATACCCACCACCAGATTTTTTTGCGTGTCCAAGACGCCGGACCCGCTCAGTCCAGGAAGTATGTCCTCGGTCCGCAACTCGAACATCTTGACTTGGAGGTTGATCTTGGCCGTTTGGTCGATTTCCACCGGCCCCATGATATTGCCGTAGGCGTAAGTCGCACTGTACGGCGAAACGGAGGCGAAGCCGTAGCTTTGGAACTTGTTTGTTTCCGACCCCTCACACTTTCCCAGGACCGCCACCTGCTTCTTGTCCAAGGTGACCGGATTATCCACCGGCTCCAGCAGGACCACGTCATCGTCATGGTCCGGAAAGCAGGACGCCACGCTGGCCCACCAGGCAGACATTTGGCCTGCCTTGGCCCGGGGTAAGGAGACGGCCACCTGAGCCTCACCCGCCTCTCGGGGGTGAACGCCTAGTGCCGCCTCGACCACGTGGGCGCAAGTCACCACTTGGCCGTCAAGCGAGACTATGATGCCCGTCCCGAAAATGACCCTCTCATTTTCTGGATGATTGATCTTGACGGTGTAATCAATTGGCCGTTGACGACGAACCGGCCTATCACTCATCGGCCCCTTACCCCTGCTTCCACTTGAGCTTGATCTGGACCGAGGCCTGCAGGCCGGTCGAGGCAATGAGTACCCCGGCCTTGGCGTCGAACTTGAGGCCAAAGGTGACTTCCACCTCGGATGGACTGGCGGCCAGCCTCTTGACCGTGGCCGCGATCTTGTCGGCCATGTTGTGAATGGTGTCCATGGCCGACTGGACGGCGTTGGCCGACATTTCCTGGAGATTGTCACCAAGTTTCTTGGCAGAAACCGGTTCCACTTCCCATTGGCCCTGTTCCTCACCCTGCCCGGGGAGGAACTCCACCAGGATCGGGGCGTCAGGGTTGATCTTGAATTCGGTCATGGCTCCCCCCTATGCCCTCATGGGCAATGACCCAAATAGACGTACTTTTTGGCCACAATAGTAGCACGGTCGGACTGGAAGCGGAATATTATTCAATCGGGACATGCCGTGTCGGCCCGCGGCGTGCCCGCGTTTCTTTTAGCGGTCGGACGGGTCAGGCTGGGGGATGCCTGGTTCAGGTGCCCTGGTCCGCCTTGGCCGGCGTCAGCGGCAGCCGGATGAAGAACGTCGTGCCCTGGCCCGGCTCGGAGGCGCAGGTGAGCGACCCGCCGTGGGTGTCCCGGATCACCCGGTAGGCGATGGCCAGCCCCTGGCCCGTGCCCTTGCCGGGCTCCTTGGTCGTGAAGAAGGGGTCGAAGATACGGTCCCTGATCTCCGGGCTAATCCCCGGACCGGTGTCCGAGATCTGGATCTCGGCCTCGTCCCCGACCCGGCGGGTGGTCACCCGGATCTTGCCCTTGTTCCCGGACGCCCCGTCAATGACCTCGGCGATGGCCTGGGCG
>JAHJDS010000093.1 GCA_018812395.1 Pseudomonadota bacterium | reverse complement strand
GCCCACGTCGCCGGTCAGCAGCCAGCCGTCGGCGGTGAAGGTCGTGGCCGACTCGTCTTCCGAGCGGTAGTAGCCCTTGAAAACCGAATCGCCCTTGAGCATGATCTCGCCGTCCTCGGCCAGTTTCAGCTCGACGCCGGGGATGGGCCGGCCGATCTGTCCGACGCGGATGTCATCGGAGTCGGGGATGACGCTGATGCCAGCGCACTCGGTCATGCCGAAGCACTCCCGGATGGGCACGCCGATGGCGTGGTAGAAGCGCAGCAGATCGTCGGACAGGGGCGCCGCGCCGGAGACGAAGATCCGGCCGTTTAGCAGCCCCAGGGAATTTTGCAGGGCCCGAAAGAGCAGCAGATACCCCAGGCCGTAGAGGGCCCTGGTTGGCCAGGGGACCGGCCGGCCGGACAAGCGCAGGTCGGCCACCTTTTCCCCGAGCGGCATCAGGGCCCCGAACACCCACCGCTTGAGGAACATGGCGTCCTTGACCCTGATGTAGATGGTCGAGTGCATCTTTTCCCAGATGCGGGGCACGGTCAGAAAGGCGGAGGGCGAGATCTCACGCATGTCTTCCTGCAGGGTGCCCACCGACTCGGCGAAGTTGACCGTGCACCCGGCCCACATGGGATAGATCATCGAAAAGCTGCGCTCGGCGATATGGCACAGCGGCAGGGCGGACACGAAGGTATCGGTGTCGTCGAAGGGCAGCACCCGGCTCAGACCCTTGATCATGGCCACCATGTTGCGATGGGTGATCATCGCCCCCTTGGGGTGACCGGTGGTCCCCGAGGTGTAGACCATGATCGCCACGTCCTCGGGACGGGTGGCGTCCGTCAGTCGGTCGAACTCCCCGGGGTCGGCCCGGTGTCGTATTCGGCCCAGGCGTTCGACCTCCTCGAAGCTGATGATCATCGGATCGGTGTAGTGGCGCAGGCCCTTCATGTCCACGACGATGATCTTCCGGAGCAGGGGCAGGCCTTCCTTGATCTCCAGGATCTTGTCGAGTTGCTCCTGGTCCCCGCAGACCACGAAGCTGGAATCGGAGTTGTCCAGGACGTAGCGGACCTGCTTGGCGACGTTGGTCGGATAGACGCCGACCGACACCGCCCCCAGGGACTGGGCGGCCAGATCGGCGTAGAGCCACTCGGGGGTGTTGTCGCCCAGGATCGAGATGTTGCCCTTGGTGTCGCCCAGGCCCAGTTCCAAAAGCCCCAGAGCGAAACAACGGACGTGGTCCCAGTATTCCCGCCAGCTGATGCGCTGCCAGATGCCCAGGTCCTTTTCCCGGAGCGCCACCCGCTCCCCGTAGCGGGCCAGGTTGCGCTTGAAGAGCTGGGGAATGGTCCAATCCCGGTTGGCCTCGTCTAGTCCCATGACTCCTCTTCACCCTCCCCCAGGTAGGCCTCGATCACGGCCGGGTCGGCCTGGACCTCGGTCGGCGTGCCGTCGGCGATGAGCAGGCCGAAGTCCAGGACGGTGACCCGATCGGCGATGTCCATCACCACCCCCATGTCGTGCTCGACCATGAAGATGGTCACGCCCAGTTCCTCTTTGATGTCCAGCACGAACCGGGCGATGTCCTCGGTCTCCTCGACGTTCATCCCGGCCGCCGGCTCGTCCAACAGCAATATCCGGGGGTCGTTGGCCAGGGCCCGGCCCAGCTCGACCCGTTTTTGAATACCGTAGGGCAGCGATCCCACGGGCAGTTTGCGGACCTTTTCGATCTCTAGAAAATCGATGATCTCCTCCACCCGGAGGCGGTTGTCGATTTCCTCGCCCAGGGCCCGGCCGTAGAACAAGGCCCCGCTCATGACTCCGGAGCGCATGTGCCGGTGGCGGCCCAAAAGCAGGTTGTCGATGACGCTCATGTGCTGGAACAGCTCGATGTTCTGAAAGGTCCGGGCCACGCCCAGGCCGGCGATGCGGTGGGGCTTCATCTTGACCAGCGAGGTGCCTTCAAAAAAGATCTGGCCGGACGTGGGACGATACAGGCCGCTGACGACGTTGAACAGCGAGGTCTTGCCGGCCCCGTTGGGACCGATCAGGGCGTGAATCAGCCCCGGGGCCACCTCGAAGCTGACGTCGCTCAGGGCCTGGATGCCGCCGAAAGCGAGACTCAGGTTCTGGATGGATAGCATGACCTCACCTCAGGACAACCACCGCTTACGGCGCTTGTAATGCTTCACCTCCGCGTAGCTCTTGCGCCCCGTTTCCTCGGTCATGCCCAGGTAGAATTCCTGGACGTCCTCGTTTTCCTTGAGGGCCCGGCACGGCCCGTCCAGGACGATGCGGCCGTTCTCCATGATGTAGCCGTATTGGGCGAAGGACAGGGCCAGCCGGGCGTTCTGTTCCACCAGGAGCAGGGCCGTGCCTCGCTCGCGGTTGATCCGGCGTAGGATCTGGAAGATGTCACGGACCACCAGCGGGGCCAGTCCCAAAGACGGCTCATCGAGCATGATCAGGCGGGGCCGGGACATCAGGGCCCGGCCCACGGCCACCATCTGCTGCTCGCCGCCCGAGAGGTAGACCGCCCGCAGGTTGCGACGCTCGGCCAGGATGGGGAAGTAGTCGAAGACCCCGGCCAGGTCGGACCGGACCTGATCGCGGTCCCGGCGGGCGAAGGCGCCGATCATCAGGTTCTCGATGACCGACAGGTCGTGAAAGATGCGCCGACCCTCGGGCACCATCGAGATGCCCAGCCGGACCACCCGGTCCGGATCCAGATCGTGGATCGGTTTTTTGTCCCAGGCGACGGTCCCGCCCTCCAGCTCACCGTTCTGGAGCTTCAACAGACCGGCCACCGTTTTGAGGGTGGTCGTCTTGCCGGCCCCGTTGGCCCCCAGCAGGGCGACGATGCCCCCCTCGGGCACGGCCAGGGAGATGCCCTTGAGGACCAGGATGACGTCGTTGTAGACGACCTCGATATTGTTGATTTCGAGCATTTGAACTCCGGCCGCTGATCGTGGCCCGGCCCGTCTTTTCGGGGCCGGGGCCGGTTCCAAGGCCGCTAACGCTCCAGCATCACCGCCGTGCCCACGCCGCCGCCGGCGCACAGTCCGGCGACCCCCAGCTTGAGGTCCTGTCGCTCCATCTCGTGGATCAGGGTGACGATCAGCCGGGCCCCGGTGCAGCCCACCGGATGGCCGAGCGAAATCCCCGAGCCGTTGACATTGGTCCGGGACCGGTCGAGCCCCAGTTCCTTTTCGCAGGCCAAATAATAGGAGGCAAAGGCCTCGTTGACCTCGAACAGGTCCACCTCATGGAGGCTCCGGCCGGATTTGGCCAGCACGTCCCGGATGGCCGGCACCGAGGCCAGGCCGACGTAATGGGGGTCCACGGCCTTGGTGCTGGTGGCCCTCAGGGCCGCCCGGACGGGCAGGCCCAACTCCTTGACCTTGTCCGCCGAGGCGATGACCACCGCCGCCGCCCCGTCGTTGAGGCTGCTGGCGTTGCCGGCGGTGACGGTGCCGCCCTCCTTGAAGGCCGGTTCGAGCTTGGCCAGGGCCTCGAGGGTGATCTCGGGCCGGGGGTTCTCGTCAATGTCCACGGTCTTGGTCCGGCCCTTGCCCGCCGGGACCTCGACCCCGACGATCTCCCGCCGGAAATGTCCCTCGGCCACGGCCCGGCCGGCCCGCTGGTGGCTGGTGGCGGCCAGCTCGTCCTGGTCCTGGCGGCTGAGGTCGTACTTCTCGGCCAGGCGCTCGGCGGCCAGGCCCATGCCCCCGCCGACCGGGTACTCCTGCATGGCCGACCACAGCAGGTCGATGGTCTGGGCGTGCCGCAGGCGCTGTCCCCAGCGGGCGAAGTCCTGGATGTAGGGGACGTTGCTCATGGACTCGACCCCGCCGGCGACGATGACCTCGGCCGCGCCCTGGGCGATGGTCAGGTGTCCCAGGATGACGGCCTGCATGGCCGAGGAGCAGGCGCAGTTGAGGGTGTAGGCCGGTATTTCGTACGGAAAACCCAAAAGCAGCGAGGCGATCCGGGCCACGTTCTGCTCCAGGGGGGCGAAGCAGCAGCCCATGATCACCTGATCCACCTGGCCCGGTTCCAGTCCGGCCCGGGTGACGGCCTCGCCGATCACCTTCTGCGACAGGTCCAGGGGTTTGAGGCCGCGCAGCGAGCCTCCGAAAACGCCGATGGGGGTCCGGACCGCGCTGACCAGGTACACATCTTTCGGCACTCGAAAACTCCCTATTGATCCCGCCCCGCCGGGTCGCGTCGGGGCTCGATTCCATGAAACACCAGCTGCCTGAAGGCCCGCACGAAGTCCGGACCGTCCAGGAACTCGCGGCTGCGCTGCCACTGGAGCAGGACGCCGTCGTGAAAGGCGATGATCACGTAGGCCACGGAATGGGTGTCCAGACCGGGATCGAACACCCCTTGGTTCTTGCCCACCTCCACCACCCGGCGCAGGAAGCGGGCGTACTTGGCGTACATCCGTCTCAGTTCCGAATCGAATTCGTTGTGGCCGGCCCCGGAGAACTCGGCCGAGATGATGGTCAGCAGCAGGCACAGCTCCCGGTTCCGGGCCGCGAAATCCGAGGCAAAGCTGACAAAGCGCTGGAGTTGGTTCCAGGCCGT
>JAHJDS010000092.1 GCA_018812395.1 Pseudomonadota bacterium | reverse complement strand
CGCCGCCGGGACAGACGGCGCATCGCCCGTTCGGCCCGGGCCTGCCCGCCGAGAAGGCCCTCGAACAGTTTGGGCGACATGGCCAGGCGGGCGGCCAATTCCAGGCGCTCGTCACCGTCCAACCGGTGCGTCAGGACCAGATAGTACGCCCGCCAGTGGCGAATGGGGTTGTCCAGAAAGGACAGCTCGTACCAGGCCAGGGCGTCGCCCAGCCGGCCGAAGGCCTCGTCCAGGGCGTCGTCGCAAACCAGTCCCAGATGGACGGCGGCCAGGACATCGAGGTCCGACAGGCGCCGCAGGCACGCGGGCGGGTTTTCTTCCTCGAGGAGGTGTCTGAGTTCGCCGAACAGGCGCCGGCCGTCCAGCCGGGCGATGGAGTCCATCTTGACCGCGTTGACGATGAGCTTTTCGGTCAGCTTGCCGATCCGAAAGCCGAACCGGGACTCGAACCGGACCGCCCTCAAGATCCGGGTCGGATCCTCGATGAAGCTCAGGTTGTGCAGGACCCGGATGACCCGATCCTTGATGTCGCGCTGGGCGTAGAAGAAGTCCAGGAGCGTGCCGAAGCGGTCCGGGTTCAGACTGACCGCCAGGGTGTTGATGGTGAAGTCGCGCCGGGCCAGGTCCTGCTTGATGGACGACACCTGGACCACCGGCAGGGCGGCCGGTGACTCGTAGTACTCCATCCGGGCCGTGGCCACGTCGATCTTGAACCCGTCGGGAAAGACGAGCACGGCCGTGTTGAACTTGGCGTGGGTCACCACCCGGATGCCGTATTTGCGGGCAAAGGCCTTGGCAAAGGCGATGCCGTCCCCTTCGATGACCACGTCGATGTCCAGGTTGCGTCGGCGCAGGAACAGGTCCCGGATGAATCCGCCGACGGTCATGGCCTCGTAACCCAGCTCCCCGGCCACCCGGCCCAGATCGGCCAGGAGGGCCATGACCCATCCGGGCAGACGCTCGCGCATCAGGCCCAGGACGTTGCGTCGGCGGCCCGCCCCGGTCAGGCCGACCCGGTCGGCCAGCCCCTCGGCGGCCAGGGGTTCCTCGACCAGGGCCGTCAGCAGGTTGGTCCGGGTGATGACGCCGACCATCCGGCCGTCCTCGACCACGGGCAGCAGACGCTGGCGGCGGTCGATCACGGCCTGCTGGACCTCGTGCAGGGTGGCCTCCGGGCCGACGGTGGGCACCTCGGCGTCCATGTACTCGGACACCGGTTGGTCTTCCAGGCCGTGCATGGCCGCCTTGGCCAGGACCTGCCCGGAGAGCAGGCCCACCGGCCGCCCCCCGTCCACCACCGGCAGGGCGTTGAGCCCGTAGCGGGTCGCCAGCTCCCGGGCCTGGCCGATGGTCGCCTCCGACGCCACCGAGACCACCGGCGAACTCATCAGCTTCCGGGCCCGGGTCACCGGCCGGACGCTGCTCTCCAGAAGCATGAGCAGCTTTTGGTGGACCTGGATCAGGGTCTGGTCCTTGATCGTCGCCGAAGCCGCCGTGGGGTGGCCGCCGCCGCCGAAGTGGGACAGGATCTCGCCGGCGTTGACCTCGCTCAGCCGGCTGCGGGCCACCAGGTAGATCCGGTCCTCCATCCGGGCCAGGGCGAACAGGGCGACCAGGTTTTCCATGTCCATGAACTTGTGGACCAGCACGGCGAAGTCGCCGACGTAGGCGTCGGTCGAGACCCGGCTGATGACGACCTCGACGCCCCGGAGGTTGATCGTCTCGGCCGAGTCCAACAGGTCGCCCAGGAGGGTGAACTGCTCCGAAGTCAGTTCCTGGGTGATCAGGTCGGCCACCAGGTTCAGGTTGGCCCCCTTTTCCAGCAGCCAGGCCGCGGCCACGAAGTCCTGGGGCGTGGTCGAGGCGAAGGTGAATGATCCGGTGTCCTCGTAGATGCCCACCGCCAGGATGGTCGCCTCCTCCTCGGTCAGGGCCACGCCTCTCTCCTGGAGCAAATCGACCATCAAGGTGACGTTGGCCCCGGCGGTCTTGACCACCGCCAGATCCCCCTCGATGTCGTCCCGCGAGGGAGGGTGGTGGTCGTAGACGTGGACCTCGACCTCGGGGTGGTCGGCCACCGCCCGGAACTTGCCGATCCGGCTCTTCTGACGGGTGTCCACCAGGACCAGGCGCTTGATCCGGTCCAGGTCGACCTGTTTGACCCGGGTGATGTCCAGGGCGTAGATGGTGGACTGCAGGAAAAAGTCGCGCAGGCTCTTTTCCTGGGCCCCGGGAAAGACGGCCACCGCGTCCGGGTAGAGCTTCTTGGCGGCCAGCATCGAGGCCAGGGCGTCGAAGTCGGCCGTGGTGTGGCAGGTGATGACGGTCAGGTCCCGGGGCGGCTTTTTTTTCGGCCGCTCGCGGGCCGGGGGTTTTGGGCTTCGGTTCGTAGACATAATCGACCGGGGCGTCAGGCTCGGGGGTGATATTGCTTGTGGACCCGGGCCAGGTGCCGGAAATCCACGTGGGTGTAGATCTCGGTGGTCGAGATGTCGGCGTGGCCGAGCATGATTTGCACCGACCGGAGATCGGCCCCGCCCATGAGCAGATGGGAGGCGAAGGTGTGCCGCAAGGTGTGCGGCGACAGCTCCGTCTCGATCCCGGCCTGGCCGGCGTATTTTTTAAGCAGCTTCCAGAAGCCCTGGCGGGTAATCGCTCCGCCCCAGGCGGTGACGAAGACGAACGGCGG
>JAHJDS010000600.1 GCA_018812395.1 Pseudomonadota bacterium | reverse complement strand
CCCTGATCCCGGCGGCGCGTTACACCGGCGTGTCCGTGTTCCGCGCTGACTACGTGACCAATGGCTCGGCCCTGGCCCAGAGCGGCGACCAGGCTGGCGTGCAGTGCGATCTGTTCCCTGTGTCGCCTCCCCAGAACGTGGACTTCGTGCTGGTCATCGACAACTCGGGCTCCATGAGCAACGAGCAAGCCGCCGTGGCCACGGCAGCGAGCGAGATGGGTGCCCAGCTCTCGTCGTCAACCGTGGACTGGCGCGTGGCGGTGATCACCTCGGACCTCGACTATCAATCCAACGACAACGCGGCGTGGCAGCGCGGCGAGCACCCGCAGGCCACGCTCTCCATCACCTCCATCAACGACGACGGTACGGATTCTGGTGGTGGAAATCGGCGCATCCGCATCACCACCAGCCCTGCCAGTGGCTACGTCGTTGGTGACGACCTCTTCGTCTGGGGCACGAGCAACTACAACAACCAGTACAGCGTGCGCACCGCCGGAAACCCCTTCGAGACCACTACTGGCAACGGTACCTCGAACACGGCAACCGAGAGTTCGGGCTCGGTGCGACGCGCCGAGCGTTACTGTGCCTTCACCACCAGCACCGCCGAGCTGAGCGACTGCGTGACGACGCTGGGCATCCGCGGCTCTGGCGAGGAGAACTTCTTCAGGGCCATGGCCTGTGCGCTGGGCCGCTCGGTCAGCGGGCCGGGCATCACCAGCAGTCTCGACACGGCGGGCGGGGAACTCGGCGGGTCTGCCGATGGCGAGAGCTGCGGCCGCGACGGGGATCGCGCGCCCTATCCGTCTGGCAACACCTACCTCACGCCTCCGGGCATCTTCTCCATGCTACCCCGTACCGACGGCAGCGCGACCAAGCTGCGCACGGACGCCCGACTGGCGGTCATCTTCATCACCGACGCCAATGACCAGAGTGACGGTCGCTACAGCCGTCTCGACACGGGCTACCCGGGCGATGCCATCGCCACCCACTCCGTGCCCGCCTGGGTCAGCTTCTTCCAGAACTTCGACGGCGCCGGGGGACCTCTGTCGAGCGCCTTTGTCGCCGGCTTGGTGTGCCCCAACAACGGCGACTGCACCGACGAGGGAAACAGCACGCCGGGCGACGAGCCCTACATGAACCCGCGCTTCCAGCAGCTGTTCAGCAGCCTGGGCGGCATCGAGGCGCAGCTCCCCGACGACACGGATCCCGCTCAGGCGCAGAAGATCGGCGATGCGATCCGCAGCATCCTGCAGCAGGCCATTGGCGCGGCCTCGCCCTACACCCTGACCAAGCCGCCCATCTCGTCGACCATCAAGGTGGCCATGGAGCACAACTCCACGGTGGGGCCCTGCAACTGGGATGATGTGCCCCGGGACACACAGAACGGCTTCGACTACGACCCCATCTCCCATGCCATCGTGTTCTATGGCGACTGCCGGCCCGACCCCGATCGCACAGGCGCTCGGGTCAGTGTCTCATACCGCTACTGGATCGATCAGTCGCCCGAGCCCGATCCGCAGCAGGGTCCCTGCGGTATCTGCGCGTATTGCCCGGGCATCTCGCGCTGCGACCTCGAGGCCTGCGCCTGCATCTGTGAGCAGACCGTCAGCTGCAACCCGGGCTTCAGCTGGAACCAGACGGCGTGCGACTGCCTGTGCGATACCGGCGCCCTGTCCTGCGGTCCGACGCGGACTCCCGAGGACAGCCTGTGCGCCTGCGTGTGCCTGCCCGACTGCGGCGGCTGTGGCGCCAACTTCAACTGCCAGCCCAGCTATTGTGAGTGCGTGCCCCGGGGAGGCTGATACCGGATCCCGTTCGTCGTCGTGCCGTGGGGAGCCAAGGCGACTTTTATCAAGGGCGCCGAGGCCAGCAAGAGCCACCATCCAGGCGGGGCCCCACGACCGCTGCTAACCGACCTCATTTGGTATGTGTTCGCGGCCTCGCTCAGGCCTGGGCGACGGCGGACCTGACCACGCGATCGATGGCCAGGAGCTCGGGCAACATGGCGTCGAGCAGGGCCGGGGTGAGGGCGTTGGGCCCGTCGGAGCGCGCGCGGTCGGGATCGTCGTGCACCTCGACATAGAGTCCGTCGACACCCACGGCCACGGCGGCCCTGGCCAGGGTGGCCACATGCTGGCGTTCGCCGCCAGAGGAGCCTCCCGCGGCACCGGGGAGCTGCACGCTGTGGGTGGCGTCGAAGATCACCGGTACTGCGAAGTCCCGCATCAGCGCCAGCCCGCGCATGTCCACGACGAGATTGTTGTAGCCGAAGCAGAAACCGCGCTCGGTCAGCGACACGGCGGTGGCGCCCAGGGCGTGTGCCTTGTCGACCAGGTGGCGTGCGTCGGCGGGGGCGATGAACTGACCCTTCTTGAGGTTGACGGGCTTGCCGGTGGCGGCGCAGGCGGCGACCAGGTCGGTCTGGCGGCACAAAAAGGCCGGGACCTGCAGCACGTCGACGACCTCGGCAATGGTTGCAGCCTGACCAGCCTCGTGCACGTCGGTGAGCAAGGACAGGCCGGTCTGACGCCGGACCTCGTCGAGGATCTGCAAGCCCTGCTCGAGACCGGGACCGCGAAAGCTATCGTGGCGGGTGCGGTTGGCCTTGTCGAAGCTGGCCTTGAACACCAGGGGGATACCATGGCGATCAGCGATTCCTGCCATGG
>JAHJDS010000008.1 GCA_018812395.1 Pseudomonadota bacterium | reverse complement strand
TGCCAACGGCCTACCTCAACCCCCAGGACCGTCCGCCACCACCGCCCAAACCCTCGGGCGAAACGGCCAAGCGCGCGGCCGACGCCCGGGAAGTCCCCCATCAGAACTTCTGGTCGTCTCTGACCCGGGCCGTGGGCGCCTTTTTCCGCTGGGTGACCGGTCTTACCGAGGCGGACGACGGGGCGGATCGTCCCCCGAGCGAGGAAGCATCGACCCCATCCAGCCCGGGGAGCCGGATCGACCGGTTCGTCTGAACCCCCGCAATCACGGTTACAAACCACCCCGTTCGTCGCTTTCAGAGCTGATTCATTTGGCCCAGGATGCTGGACAGTCGGCCCGGGGCTGTGTATCATGTCGCCTAATCATTCTTTTTCGGCCCTCTCAGGAGAAGCGCCATGACGGATAAACCCGACGACAAGGGGAAAGGCCCCCTCGAGGATTTGCTCACCGAATCTGACGGGAAAAAGCCACCCGGGGACGAGCCGCCGGCCAAGAAACCGGACCAGCCGACCGAAACCAAGTCGGATCTCCCCGAGCCCCCGGCAAAAGACGCGCCATCGCCTCGGCCGGAAGCGCCCCCCCCTCCCTCGCCACCTCCTCCGCCGCCGCCACGGGACACCCTGGCGGCCAAGCCCGGAGCGCCGCCTCTTCCCCAGCGGGAAGACAGGCCTTCCGCGGCCGAGGCCAAGCCGCCGCTGCCCATGCGGGACCGTCCGGCGGAACCGTCCCCGCCTCCTCTCCCCCAACGGGAACCGGAGTCCGAAAGGCTCGAGGCCCCGCCGACCAAACCCAAGGAGGAAAAGAGGCCGTCGCCGCCGCCCAAGGGCCTGCCGGTCTTGATCACCGCTCCGGCCCATCTCGTGCTGCTCGTCGTCTCCTGGTTCGTGCTGCTGGTCGGCATCTGGAGCAACTGGCCGAACGTGGGGACCTGGCTGGCCATCGCCTTGACGGTCGCCCCGGCCGTGGCCATCATCCCCGCCCTGGTGCTGTGGCAGGCCACTTCCTGGACCTTCAAGACCGGCCTCAGTTGTCTGATGGCCGTCCTGATCACTCTGACCTTGTGGGCCGCGCCGCTCGACTGGTGGAAGGGTGACCAGCGTTTCCACCTCCTGGGCTATCCCGGCTCGGACATCATCCTGATCCTGATGGCCGGACTGGTGTTGACGACCATTCTGCTGTGGTGGGGCGTGTTCCGGCGATTCAAGATCGTCGCCGCCGTGCTGACGGTCATTAGTCTGTACGCCGTCTACCCGCTGGTCTACGCCTTGGCCCAGGGCGAAACCCTGGTCACCATTTTCGAGAAGTCGGCCTGGGTGACCTCACAATTGCCTTGGTGGATCGACCCGATGTACATCCTGTTCGAGGTGGTCTTTCCCCTGGGATTGATCGCGGCCCTGCTGTTCTATTTCATCCGGCTGTTCGGGCCCAGGCGGGCCGGGGTCTATTTGTGGACCTTCCTGGTCCTGGCCGCGGCCTCGGCCACCGGCTTCGCCGCCATGAACACCCTGCAGCGGCAGGGCAAGGTCCTGCCGCATTTGCTCTCCCAGCGTGGAGTGGCCCGACATCTCAAGATCCCGTCCCTGACCGGCGGCGTCCTGGCGGCCAAGCGGCTGTCCGCGGAAATGCTGGCCGACTTCTCGTTTGTCACCGGTCTGACTCGTTCGGCCGGCGGCGCAGCCGAGTCGGTGGACCGGAAGATTCGGGATGATGCGAAGGCACGTCAGATGCGCCTCCAACAACTGGAGGATATGAAGCGACGCCAGATGATGGAACTGAAAAAACTGGATGCCCAGATCAAGGCCATCAAGGGCCAGGAGTCTCCCGGAGCCAAAACCAAACCACCGGGAACCGGAAGCCGGTAAAGTCTTTCAAGGTGGTCAGCCCGGGGAGGGCGCTCCTCTCCCCGGGCTGATTAGCATCCGAACAAACCCCGTTCAACCGCGACAAGGAAAGCGCATGCCCGACACCAACGAACTGATCCTCATGGGAAACGAGGCCATCGGCCGCGGTCTGGTCGAGTTCGGCTGCCACTTCGTCTCGGCCTATCCCGGCACGCCCAGTTCGGAGATCCTGCCGGCCGTGGTCCGCTTTAAAAGGGACGCCGACTGGGACCTGTACACCGAGTGGTCCATCAACGAAAAGGTGGCCCTGGAAACGGCCCTGGCCGTGACCTACACCGGCAAGCGGGCCGCCTGCGCCATGAAACAGGTCGGCCTCAACGTGGCCGCCGACCCGATGATGAGCGCCTCGTACATCGGCGTCATCGGCGGCTTTGTGATCATCTCGGCCGACGACCCCGGGCCGCATTCCTCCCAGACCGAACAGGATACCCGGCTGTTCGCCATGCTGGCCAAAATGCCGGTGTTCGACCCCTCCTCCCCGGCCGAGGCCCGGGACATGATCGGCCTGGCCTTCGAGTATAGCGAAAAATTCGAGATCCCGATCCTGTTCCGGCCCACCCTGAGGGTCTGCCACGCCCGGCAGAATATCGCCCTCAAAAAGCCCCAGCGGATCGAGCGCCGGGCCGCCTTCCCCCGCAATCCCTTCCGCTGGGCGGCCACGCCCAAGTTCAGGCTGGGACTGCATCACGAACTGAACGACAAGCTTGAGCGTATCGCCGCGGAGCTGTGCGTCGATGAACGCCTCAATCGGATCGACCGGCCGCGGGACAAGGCCCCCGTCGGAATAATCGCCGCCGGGATATCGTCGGCCGTGACCACCGACGTCCTGTCCGAGATGGGTCGGCTGGACGAGACCCCGATGCTCAAGATCGCCACGGCCTACCCCTTCCCGGAAAAGCTGGTCAATGACTTCATCGACGCCTGCGACCGGGTCCTGATCATCGAGGAGACCGATCCGGTCATCGAGATGCAGATCCGGGACAAGTCCAAGATCACCGGCCGCCTGGACGGTGTGGTGCCCAGCGCCGGCGAACTGATGCCCGAGGTCGTGGCCGAGGTGCTGGAGAGCGTCCTGGACGGGGCCGGTGGCGGTTCGACGCTCGTCCAGGTGCCCGACCAGGCGCCGCCGCGGCGGCCGAGCCTGTGCCCGGGCTGCCCCCACCGGGCCTCGTTCTACGCCATTCGCCGGGCCTTTCCCGACGGCCCGTACCCGTCCGACATCGGCTGCTACACCCTGGGCATGAACCTGGGCGCCGTGGACACCTGCCACAACATGGGCGCGGCCATATCCTTCGCCGCCTCGTTCGCCCACGCCTACCGCCTCGACGGCCAAAAAAAGCCGGTCATCGCCACCATCGGCGACTCGACCTTCTACCACTCGGGCTTGGCGCCGTTGGTCAACGCCGTGTACAACGACGTCCGGTTCGTGCTGGTCATCCTGGACAACGAGATCACCGGCATGACCGGCATGCAACCCACGCCCGAGTTCGGCGTCACCGCCGACGGCCCGGACCGGCCGGGCACGGCCGTGCCCCTCGAGGAACTCATCGCCGGCTGCGGCGTCAAACACATCGTCGAGGCCGATCCCTACGACGTCAAGACGTTCTCCAAGGTCCTCAAAAAGGCCTACCAAGCGGCCATGGAGCCGGACGGCACCGTGGCCGTGGTCGTCGCCCGTCACCCCTGCGTGGCCCACCGCCGGGCCGACGGCGTGCCCGATCCGGTGAGGGTCGAGATCATCCAGGACGGCCCGGCGCCGGCCAAGGCCACTCTCGATGACCCGGACGGAAAATGCATTTCCTGCAACCAGTGCGTCCTGGTCTGCCCTAGCGGGGCCGTGACCAAGCGGGGCGACAAGGACTACGTCATCGACGACGAGGGGTGCGTCTCCTGCCGCCAGTGCGCCGCCGCCTGTCCGGTGGGCGTCATCGCCCTGGAGCCGGCCGGGGCGTGCGTCGCCTGCGGCTACTGCCGCACTCGGTACGAGTGCCCGGCCCTGATCGTCGGTCCCCAAGGGACGACCATCATTGACCGCCGGATCTGCGTCGACTGCGGGCTGTGCCGGTTCGTCTGCGCTCACCACGCCATTCAGGTCGCCGGGGAGGAAAAATGATGATCGACAAGCTGCAGGCCGTCATCGCCGGAGTGGGGGGACAAGGCATTCTGTTTCTGACCCGGGTCCTGGCCGCGCACACCAGGTCCCTGGACTGGCCGGTCCTGGTGTCCGAGGTCCACGGCATGAGCCAGCGCGGCGGGTCGGTGGTCTCCCACCTCAAGGCCGGCGATTTCCAGAGCCCCCTGGTCCGCCAGGGCAGGGCCGACCTGGTCATCTCCCTGGAGCCGGGAGAGGCCGTCCGCAACCTGGGTTATCTCCGGCCGGCCGTCAACGGCGGCCCCGGCGCGACCCTACTGGTCAACGCCCCGGACGAGGCCTGGCTTTCGGCCGAGGCCCGGGCGACCCTGGACCAGGCCGGTATCGCCCGGCTGAACGTGGGCGCCGACCGGATCGCCTTGGCCAACCGGGCCCCCTTGTCGGCCAACCTGGTGGTCCTGGGCTACGGCTCGGCCCGGGAGGCGGTGCCCTTCGGCGCAAAGGAGATGCTGGAGACCATCCTCCGGATCAGTCCGCCCCGGTTCCAGGAGCAGAACCAAAAGCTGTTCAACCTGGGCGTCGAGGCCGCCTGAGAGGGGTCCGTCATTGCCCGAAAACGGGGGCCGGGCTTGGTCGCCGGCCCAGACACAACCGTCTTGACTAGCCCGCTCCGGGGCCCTATACTGCCAGTCATCACACCGTCACCACACCGGGTGTGGGGGGATTTCAAACAAATCTAGGGAGGGATAACCATGCGTCGCCTGTCGGTTATTGTCGCTGTTATTTTTGTCGTGACCCTGGGCCTGGCCGTGTCGGCCCCGGCCAAGATGGTCATCAAGTTCGGCCACGTCGCCCCGCCGTTCCACGGCCAGGCCAAGGGCGTGGACGCCTTTGCCGCCTACGTCCAAAAGGCGACCAAGGGCCGGATCGTCATCAAAACCTTCCCCTTCGGCCGTCTGGGCAACGAGCGGGCCATGACCCAGAAGACCCAGGCCGGCACCATCCAGATCGCGGCCATCACCACCGCCGTGCTGAGCAACGCGGTGCCCCAGTTGGCTCTGTTCGACCTGCCCTTCATCTTCCCCAACCGGAAGACCGCCTACGCCGTCTTGGACGACCCCAAGGTCCAGAGGCACTTCTTCAGATACCTGAGGAAAAAGGGCCTGGTGGGCATCGGCTGGACTGAAAACGAGTTCCGTGATCTCAACACCAAGACCAAGCCGGTCTACAAGCCGTCCGACCTCAAGGGCATGAAGATCCGGGTCATGGTCAGCCCGGTGTACCTGGACACCTTCAAGGTCTTGGGGGCCTCGCCGGTGGGGATCCCCTTCCGGGATCTGTATAACGCCCTGCAGCGCGGCACGGTCGACGCTCAGGAGAACCCGATCCTGACCTCGGTCCTGATCAAGGCCACCGAGGTGGCCAAGAACGTCACCCTGACCAAGCATATCCTGACCGAGTGCGTCATCATCGTCAACAAGGCCTTCTGGAAGAAGCTGTCCAAAAAGGACAAGGCCATCTTCCGCCAGGCGGCCAGGCTGGCCATCAAGACCAACCGCTCGGTCAACGTCGGCCTCCACGCCAAGCTGCCCCGGTCCGGGATCAGCATCGCCGAGTACTGCAAGAAGGCCAAGGTCAAGGTCATCAAGCTGACTCCGGCCCAGCGGGCCGCCTTTGTCAAGGCCGTCCAGCCGGTGTGGGCCAAGTACCGGAAGATGTTCCCCAAGGACTACGCCTTCTTGGTCAAGCGCATCAAGTACTGGCAGAAGAAGGTCAAGTAAGCGCTGATTCCGGGGGCCGTCCGGCCCCCGGCGGCATAATCTTCCCGGCGCCGGGGCCGGTCGCCCGCCCCCGTCGTCGGGACTTGACGGTGAGGCTCCCCCAGTGGCCCCCGCCCCGGACCCGATTCCCAACTCCATCCCGGCCGGTGACCAATCGGCCCGGCGGGCGCTGCGGCCCCTGGCCGCGGGCCTGATCGTCCTGGGCGCCCTGGCCTGGGCGCCGTGGGTAGTGACGCTGGTCACGAAACCGGCCGGGCTGGATTCCGTTTTCAAGGACTACTGGTGGTTTTTCGGTTGGGCCGTGGTCATCGTCGGCCTGGGTATCGGTCTGTTCTTCACCTACAGCGCCCGTCTCTTCAACGTCGCCTGGCTGGGATGCCTGGCGGGCCTGTTCGGGGTGCTCTGCCCGTTGTTTTTGGTGTTGCTGGGACGCCTGGGCGTCTTCGGGGCGGTCAAGGTCATCGTCCCCTTGGCGGGCTGGTTCTGGTGGCTGTCGGGCTGTTTCGGAGCAATGGTGGTGGGCCTGGCGCTCGGCGTCAGGGCCGTCAACCGCCTTGATCCCGAGCCGGCCGGACTGTTCGGCCGAGCGGTCAAGGGCTTCAACTTCATCGAGGAGAACAGCGTCGTCTGGGTCCTGCTCATCCTGGCCCTGATCAAGTTCGTGGACGTCATCGGCCGCAAGCTGCTCGGCGAGTCATTCGCCTGGTTCAACGAGATCTCGCACCTGAGCGTGGTCTACATGGTCTTTCTGGGGGCCTCGCTCGGGGTCAAGTACGGCGTCCACTTCACCATGGACCTGGCCGTGAACAACCTGCCCGGGCGCACGGCCGAGGTGGTCCAGGCGGTGATGAACCTGGCCTCGGGGATCATGTTCGCCATCATCGTCTGGGCGGCGGTGCGCTACGGCTTCCAGGTCATGGACTGGGGCAACCAGACGCCCATCTTCAAGATCAACAAGGCCTGGGGCTACTTCCTGCTCGCCTTTCTCAGCCTCAACATCTCGATCCGGTTCTTGATGGTCGCCTGGCGGCACACGGCGTCCGTGGCCCGGATCTCCGCGGCGCCGGGGGATCCCGGTGTTTGATCCGGGACTGACCGGGTTGACCGCGGGGGTCGCGGCCGCGGCCTCCGCCGGGGGCGTGCCGTTCCTCTTCTGGATCCTGCACGGCCTCGGTCTGGCGACCATTGTCTTCATGGCCTCCCTCGTCTCCCGGGGCGTACCCCGGGGCAAGGTCATCTCCCTCGGTCTGGCAGCCCTGGTATTGATCGAGGCCTATCCCCTGGCCCACCTGGCCGGCGTGCCGCCGCTGATCACGACCATGATCGTCTGCTTCTTCGGCCTGCTCCTGGGCGGCATGGCCATCGCCGTCATGCTGGCCATGACCACCCTGGTCTGCCACCTGGTGTTCACCGGCACCTCGCCCATGGACATGGCCATCACCTTCTACACCAAGCTGGGCAACGAGGTCCTGCTCTGCGTGCCTTTCTTCATCCTGGCCGGCGGGATCATGACCGAGGGCTCGCTGGCCCGGCGGCTGATCGACGTGGTCAACGTCCTGTTCGGTTTTTTGCCCGGCGGTCTGGCCATCGCCGCCATCTCGGCCTGCGCCGTGTTCGCCTTGCTGTCGGGGTCCTCGCCGGCCACGGTGGTGGCCATCGGCTCGATCATGATCCCGGCCCTGATCAAGGCCAACTACGGCGAGCGTTTCTCGATCGGCCTGGTGACCAACGCCGGCTCCCTGGGCATCGTCTTCCCGCCCTCCATCCCGATGATCCTCTACTGCATGGTCATGAGCGTCTCGGTCGAGAAGCTGTTCATGGCCGGCTTCATGCCCGGGGTGCTGATCACGACCGTGTTCGTGGCCTACACCTTCTTGATGGCCCTCAAACACAAGTGGCGGACCGAGGTCACCTACACCCGGGAACAGGCCCTCAAAATCTTGGCCGACGGTATCTGGGGATTGTTTTTGCCGGTGGTGGTTCTGGGCGGCATCTACTTCGGGGTGTTCACTCCGACCGAGGCGGCCGCGGTCAGCGTGATCTACGCCCTGTTCGTGGAACTGGTCATCACCCGGGAACTCAAGCTCAAAGACCTGACCCGGGTCTGCCGCGAGTCGGCCATCTTGTCGGCCTGCCTGCTGTTCATCCTGACCGCCGCCTTCGCCTTTATCGAGCTGCTCGACACCGAGGGCATCCCCGGCCAGATGGCCACTTTCATCCAGAACGTGCTGCCCGACTTCCCGGACTGGCCCTGGCTCTTTCCCGAGGTCCTGAACTTCCATGACTGGCCCCAAGCCACCCGAGGGGCCCTGGAGCATTTCCTGCCCCTGGGCATGAACCCCTGGTGGATCTTCATGATCATGGTCGTGGTGTTGTTCCTGATCATGGGCACGGTCATGGAGAACGTCTCGGCCATGCTCATTTTGTCGCCCATCTTCGCCGGCACCCTGGCCGCCCTGGACATCGACCTGATTCACTTCGGCGTGGTCATGGTCATGGTCATCGAATTCGGGTTCTTGACACCACCCTTCGGCCTGAACCTGATCGTGGCCATGGGCCTGACCAAGAAGAGCCTGGTCGAGGTGGCCCGGGCCTCGGGGCCGTTTTTGGCCCTGCTCTTGGGCTGCGTGGCCATCATTGCCTTCATCCCCGAGGTTTCATTGTTCCTGCCCCGCCTGCTCACCGGGGATTTGACCCCGGAGTCGATCCTCCTGCTGTGGAGCGTGGTCTTGCCCCTGGGATTGATCGCCGCGGCCTGTCTGTACTCCTTGTGGGCGCTCAGTCTGAGGAAGATGGCCCGGGAACTGGGCTTGGGCCGGGGGTGGATGGCCTGGGTGCCGGTGGTAAACGGTTATCTGTTATGCCTCGTCGCCGGCAAACCCGGCTGGTGGCTGGCCCTGCTGTTCGTCCCTGGGGTGAACGTCGTGGTCGCGGTCCATCTGTGGATCAAGATCTTCCAGCGGCTGGGCGTCTCGGGATGGTATTCCCTGCTGCTGCTGATTCCG